>CAIKWG010000001.1 GCA_903831045.1 uncultured archaeon
AATTATAAAAAAATAACATTCCCTCCTCTGACCCCCAAGGAAATTGAAGAAAAATTAAAAGAGACTAAGGATGAGATGAAAGTAGTTCTAAAATGGAAAAAAGAAAATGAAGCTAAAAAACCAAAAGATAAACGTGCACTTTCATGGAAAACTAGAGAAGCAAATAAAATTCAAAAGAGAATAGACTCTGTAAACGGAATGTTACTATATTGGAAACTAAGAGTTGAAGGCAAAAGTCATTTTTATGCAAGTATTGAATTAAATGAATACTGGGCTAAACTTAACGGAGTAGAAGAAACTCCATCTGATGACTAAAATCTTCTTTCCTGAAACTTTATTAACTTATTTTTGTTCTGATGTTCATGAAAAGAGGAATTAAAAAAAGTAATGTAATTCTTATTTTGATTCTTGTTTCTCTCTTTACATTAATGATGTTTTCCTATCTTACCGAGGGATTAATATATCAAATAATTAATCTAGATGCGAGTTCTATTGTAACTTTTCTAGACCCTTTTGAAGGCTGGGCCTTTGCAATCTATTTTATTATTATGATTCTTGAAGTGATTTTTGCTCCAATACATCCATTTCCTTTTTATGTTGCAGGAGCAATTATTTTCGGACCCTTGCTTGCAGGGATTATCGCCTGCATTGGTGGGGCTATTGGAGGAGCAATTGCATTTTTTATTGCAAAAAGGTGGGGAAGAAAATATGTTGAAAAATTAGTTTCAAAAGATAAAATAAAAAGATTTGATGAATTCACAGAGAAACACGGGGGCCTTTCAGTATTTTTACTAAGAGTAAATCCCCTAACTTCAACGGATGCTTGGAGCTATGTTGCAGGCGTTTCTAAAATATCATTTTGGACTTTCATGGTAGGAACATTTATAGGTTTAGTTCCTTCTACTTTTCTTCAGACATATATTGGACTTCCAATAAAAGATAATACTCTTCTTTTCAAGCTATTCATGGTGATAATTTTACTTTACTTTTTAATTGCAATTTTCCTAATATTCTTTAGAAAGTCTTCTCAAAAAAATCCAGAACACGAGAATCAGGACTTAAAACATAAACGTGGTCATCCTTAAATCTCAGTCCACGATAAATCTTCTGAAGTAATTCTCTTTGAGCTTTATCTCTATAAAAACTCCAATAGTGTTGAGGACGAGTTTGCATTAGAATTTTCCAGAAAGCATCATCAACATTTGGATTGGGATATTTAGTAAATACAATTGAGTTACATTCTTCTCCAGGAAAATCAACTCCTCTCGAATCTCTTGTTGAGAAGAGAATATCTATTTCCCCTTCCTTAAAGTTTCTAATTAATTCTCCTTCTCTGTCCTCATTTTGCATTTCTTTTACTTTTTCGTTTGAAATTAAATTTTGTAAGTTGTATTTGTCTATTTCTTCTTCACTTGGTAAATCTTTGAAGGCATTCACATGAACTAATACTGGTTTTTTAGCTATTTTCAAACTTTTATCAAGAGCTCTAAGATACTTTTCCCTAGAAATCTTGTTATTAGTAAAATTAGCATACTTGCAATCTTCTTCAAGTCCAGTTTTTAAAATATCAACTTTGCCTTGACTCTTAATTTCCGCATCTATAATTTTAAAATTTTTTAATCCAAAAATTTCACTTAAAACGCTTTCTGAATGTATTGTTCCAGACATCAAAACGAAAAGTTTATTCTTTTTTACCAATTCTTCAAATTTTTTAGCAAGATTAGTTGTAACAACATTCAAGTATAAACCATTCTCTTTTTTGAATACAGTGATATAACTTTCATTCATAAATCCTGCAAACTCTAGGGCAGTTTCATAAACATCGTATAGATAACTTTCATCATCGGCATTGACCATCCATTTTTCTTTTAGAAAAAGTTTTAGTAAATCATAAACCGCTGTTCCTCTCAAGGGCAGAATGCCTTTTGTTTTGGCCATATTCTCAATTCTCACATCTCGTTTGATTGAATTAACATAGGCTAGAGCTTCTTCAACTTTCTTTTGATCATCTCCTTCGGGAACATAATAAACTAGGGCGTTTTGGAGCTTATCCAAATTAATTGTACTCTGATTTGAAAAAGAATCAAGAAATTCATCGCATTCATCTATTATTTCTAATTCGGTCTTGGGCTTTCTTCCCAGGGCTGTTTCAAGTTTATATTTCATAGAATTAAAAACAACCACATCCGAATCAATATAAGAATTAAACTGTTCATAAAAACTACATCCAGGTTTTCTTTTGTGAAAAACACATTTTGAATCTCCAACTCCATCATAGATTTTTCTCTCTTCGGTTCCAGATATTTTCATTTCATATTTATCTGGTAGGACCGGACTCCAATAGGGGCAAACGGGAGCAATAGATAATCTTTTTACATCGCTTATTTTTTCAAAATCCTTAGCATTAACTTTATTGTTTTCTCGTATGTATTCTTTAATTCTATTCCAATTTTTTTCTTTAATCTCTATTTTACATGGAATAAAATTATTCTCTGCAGATAAGTCTCCATTAACTAGCTCATTCACCTGATCTCTTTTATGTTCAAAAATATCATGAAGTTTCAAATTAACTTCTTTTTTTATTCTAGGAATTGCTCTCTCATTGTCTTCTAAAAATTTACATTTATGATTCTTTCTTCCAGTTATTACACTTATCTTTAATTTGGTTCCATCTTTTTTCTTTAGAAATTTTTTGCCTTCATAGTCTCTCTTATACTGGTTCTGTAGATTTTTTCCTGGAACAATTACAGAAGTTTTACCAATTTCTTTTGCGAGATGCAACGCAATTGCACTCTTTCCTGTTCCACAAACTCCTTTGATAAAAATTATTTTATTTCCTTCAGAAATTGCTTGAAGTGTTTCTTTAACAACCTGTTCCTGGTCTTTCCCATTTGAAAAGCAAAGCGGTTTCAGAAATTTATCCTCTTCATATAACGACCAGACCATTTAACGAAAAGAAAATTAGAGATTATAAGGTTTATTGCTATTTATTTTTTCTCTTGCTTAAAGCTTATAAGAAAGTTATATCCTGGTGTAGATAAAAGAGTTATTTGCTGTTCAGGATCAACAGCTTTAATAACTCCGTTTTTTATTGGAGCAATCTTTGATATTAAAGAATTTTTATTTTGAATTAAATATCCTGAAGGAATAATATTAAATGATTGGCTTTCTTCCTTTCCACTAGTAAAAAAAGGGTTGTATTCTATTTTTAATTTTGTAGTTGATTCAAGACCAATATTCGAATTTTCTAAAAGACTATCTATCGCCTTGTCATATTTTTCAAAATCTTCTTTAGCATTTGCAGCATTTAAAGAATATTCAAATCTATTTTTGGGATTATACTCTTCACTCATAAAAAAATAGAGTAATCTTGATTTTTAAACATTTATTCTCTAGAGGATACATTTATTTCTTCCTATACCAAAAAATTCCAAACATCAAGCCAAGAACAAAAAAGAATTTCCAAGTATCTTGACCCTGTTCTGTAAATAAAATTGCTAGAAAGGAAAACATTGCAAGCAAACCTATAACTGTTTTATTATCCATTTTTATCGAAGAAATTCTGTTTTTTTAAGAATTGTGGTGAAGGTTAGATATAACCGTAGGAAATTTATTTATCCGAATAAGGCATGTAGAAAGATTTAAATATCTTTTTTGGTTTAATTTATCGTGGAAGAATTCATTTTAAAGACAACTTCTGGGGGTGAAAAACTTTTCTTATATTTTCCTTTAGCAATACAAAAACAAATTAATTTTCCTTTTGGAACTTTGATTAGCATTAATATTAAAAAAGAAGGGAAATCATCTTTTTTAATAACAAAATATAACTCAATTATTACACTGAAAAAAGATTTAATTAAAGAATTAGACTTAAAAAAAGGGGAGTTAATAAAAATTCAATGTGCTAAGATTCTCCCTAGAAAAATATCTCAATCCCCCTTTGTTGAAAATAGCATTGATATGCTCTTTTTTATTCCAAAAATTAGTACTCTTGGAAGTGAATTTCATTTTGAAATTTTTAAGAAGAATGAAGAGGAATACTTACGTATTGTAGTGATTCATGGGAGAGGTTCATCTTCTCAAATTATTTTAAGAAGATATGTTGATCCAAAACTTTTTGGGAGTTTACTTGGGCAAATGCAATCTGAGGGATCAAAAACGAATAATGAATCTTTAGAATTTTGTAATAAAAGTTTATATGAACTTGAAGATTTTGTATCATCTCTTACTTATTTCGGGATTAATAAGAAGTTTATTTTTGTTAAATTAGACTATCATCCTTCATTAAAAGATAAAGTAAAAGATATAGTCAATGATTTTCAAAATAAAATCGGCTTAAAAGTTAATTATATCTGTGAATCTTCTAAAAGCAGAGGAGGTTATGGGTTTAAGATTATTGCAAGAAATATTGCTATTTCTGAAATTTTTCTTAATGCTCTTAAGCAAATGAGAACTTTTCTGGTTTCTGAAAAATTCGAAGGACCATTTAAGATATTTTGCGAAAGTTATTTGGCTAAGATTTTATCTGGAGATGGTTCATTTGAAATTACTTCCAAAAATAGAAAAAAATTTCAATCTAGATTATTAATTGCAGATGGAAAATTAGAATATCTTAAGCATTATGAAATTCTTCTAAAAAAATTTGGATTTAGTCCAAAAATAAATGAAAAGTATGGATACATCCGATCTTTATGCAATCTAACACTTGCTAAAAGACTATTAGAAATTGGAGCATTCGTAAATAATCCAAATACTCAAAGAATCTTGTCTTTTATAGAAAATAATGAAATTTCATTTAGAAGAAATGAGTCTTAGGCATTATCAGTAAACGTAAAAAACAATTTATCCAAATAATGCACTAAGACCTTCTGCTGCAGCTTCTTTCTTCTCTTCTTTTGGTTTTTCTTCGGCCTTAGCTTCCGCGTGAGCACCAGATCCACCCGCAGGCGCAGCTGCAACTAAACTAGCATTTTCTAATTCAGATGCGATATCTACTCCCTTCAAACTAGCAACAAGAGCTTTGACTTTTGAGTCATCAACACTTGCCCCAGTAGCTGCAACAACTTTCTTCACATTCCCTTCGCTAACTTCTTGCTCGAGTTTGTGCAATAAAAGTGCCGCATATACATATTCCATTTTTAATTTTCCTCCCCAGTTTTAGTTTCTGGAGTATGAGTAAATTTTTCTAAAGCTTTTCCTTGCATGTATGCTTTAGAAAGCATGAACTTAATTGTGTCCTTGCTTGAATAACCAATAGCCACTGCAAATGCAAGTGCTTTACCATAAAGATTTTTCATCTCAGCAACAGTTGCATCGGAATCAATGTTTAGTTCAGTGTAAATTGTGTTTGAAGTTGCATCAAAAGCACAAACTGGATTGAATCCAATTGTGAAAGGTTTAATTCCTAATTTGCTCATAACATCACAAGCTTTTTCAGAAATTTTATCTCCTTTTTTTGTAATAATCTTATTTGCTTTAATCTCAATCTTCCCACCTTGAATCATAATCTGAATTCCCAATGCACCAAGTTCACTAATAGCAGGTCCTGGAACTAAATCTGTTGGTCCAGCTTGAATTTCAATATCTTCTGGAGCAATTTGACCAGCTTTAGCTTTTGCAGGACTTCTGTTTTTTAATAAATCTGCTGCCAAATCATAAGCGTCTAAATTTGAAAAAAGTAAAGCAAAACTATCTCCCAGTTTATCTTTCAAAGCTTTTAATTCTGTTTTCTTTGAAGAATCAATTGCAAGATAGGCCAACTTTTTCTTTGGAACCTTAACAACAGCCTTTCCTCTTAACTTCTTACCTATTTCTTGATATTGTGAAGAGGGAATATTCTTAATTGAAGCAACAAGGATTGTTTTACTAGTATCGAAAAGATTTGTCATTTCTTTAACTGCCTTAACTTTCACTTCTGAAACATGTTTTTTAGCTACCATTTTATCTTATTTTTATTTTTACAGGTTTAGTCATTGTAAATTTAATTTCTAAATTCTTAACGTTGTCTCTTTCTTTTGGAAGATGCTTCAATAATTCATTATAGATAGACATCGCATTTTCAACAATCTCTTCATCTTTCATATTTTGTTTTCCAATTGAGAGTTTTATACTTGGTTCTTTTACCTTAATCTTAACACTTGTATTAATTTTATCTTTTACTTCTAGAATTGATTTTTCATCTGCGTTAAGTAAAATTCCCAATTGAGGAGAAGGCATTTTTCCTGATGGTCCCAGAACCTTTCCAAAAACTGTTGCAACCTTTGGCATCAGCTTTGCCTGTGCAATAAAGAAATCATATTTTCTTACTAATTGTTTTAGTTTATTTTTGTCTGCATAATTTTTAAATTCAGTTTCAGTAATTGTATCGATAAATTGGCTTTTTGTTTCAAAAAATCCTGCAACTTTCTTATCTTTTGATTTATGTGGAACCTTAATTAAAAGATTTAATGGACTTTTCTTTACATCAAATTTCTGTAAATTTACTATAAAATCTACTGTTTGTACAAACTTTCTTTCTTCTGTTTTTCTTAATTCTACCAGTGCTTCTCTCAGTTGTTGTTCTATTTCAGCCATTTTGTTTTTTCCTCCTACATTATGCTTCTGAAAGCAAAGAAATTTTGCTCCAAAAGATGTAGTTAATTGGATACATTGGAAATACGAAAGGGGTTTATAAAGTTTTTTATAGCTCAATTTCATACTTTATAGATGAGGTTGAAATTTTTTGACTTGAACTGTTGGTTACTTCCGTTTGGGTTTTCTCGTAAAAATAAATTTAGAAAGGAAGAAATTGTTTCAGCCATTCAAAGGAAAAATCCTGATATTGTGGCATTACAAGAAGTTTGGTTGATTAAAGATGTCAATTATTTTAAAGAGCATTTAAAAAAATATCATTCTCTATATTCAGACTCTCGACTTTTTAATAAGAGTGGATTATTAACTCTAACAAAAATAAAACCATCAGAATCAAAAAGATTTATTTTTCCTATTGAAAAAAAGAGCAGTTTTATTGAAAGCTTTGCTTCCAAGGGGGTTCATTCTCTTAATCTAGACTTTAAAGGGAAAAAAATTCATATAATCAACGTTCATTTGTATTTTCCAATTAAAAAAGAAGATAAATTAATTGACTTTGCTGAATTGGGATTTCTAAAGAAATTAATAAAAAAGGATACAATTGTGCTTGGCGATTTAAATCTCACGTACAAGACAATGAGAAGATGGGGGAAGGGCAATTTTTTTAAATTAGGAAATAGAAAACCAACCTATTCGAGTAATGATCTTTATGCTAAAAAATACGCAGATAAAAGGAAATTCTTCAGAGATAAGATAGATTACAGTCTTCTTCCAAAAAATTCTAAACTTAAACTTTCGTCTAAACCTATGACTGAGCCAGTCCTTTCCGATCACTATGCTGTTGAAGGAACAGTGAGTCTATAGTTAGTTTTATAAACGGTTTTTGTCTTCTTTTTTTAAGCAAGTCGGATAGTTGACTTCGGGGTCCTGGCATTAAATTGTCAAGAAATAGTTTAATATGATTTCTGGATTCTGAGGAAGGTCCGCACATCACTGGGAAACCAGTCCAATTGGAGTCACCGGGGAAATCTCGGGTGTCGTGAGGCATAGCTCTGATATAGAGACGAGCGTATTAAGTTACGATGGAACGAACATCTTGACTGATGCAAGGCTTTGAGCCGCGTAGTTGAATGTCAACATCTTCAGTTCGAATACGATGAAGAACAGAATGTGGCCTATTTCTGACTTGCTCTTTTTTTTCTAAACATTTAAAAAACTAATTCTCATCTAATTTTTGTCTCCTTATTAATACACTCTGGGGGTGTAGCTCAGGGGGAGAGCACATGACTGAAGATCATGGTGTCGGGGGTTCGAGTCCCCCCACCCCCATTTATATTTCTTTGTTAAATTGAATACTTTTGAATTTACTCGTAATATTTATAAATAACAATTATCTGATACATATATAAAATGGCAAGAAAAGAGAGGAGAACAAACGGAGAGAAATTAGGAGTTTCAGGACTTACTTTAGCAATTTCTGCATTTTTCGTTGCTGTATTCACTCCCGTTGCAAGTCTTTTTATGCTAATTGTTTCATTAATTTTTTCAATAATTCAACAAAGAAATAATCCAAATAAATTAGGAAAGGCTGCATTGATACTTTCAATAATTGGTTTAGTTTTGGTTATTGCATTTATTGTTGTAATGCTTATATTAATAAGTAAAGGAGCAAGTATAGTACAATGAAAACATCAAATAAAAAAGCTGCAATGGAAATGAGTGTAGGAACCATTGTTACAATTGTATTATTAATGAGCGTGTTAGTTTTAGGTCTAGTTCTAACGCAAACAATTTTTAAGAGTGCTAAAAATGCAGTTGATATGACTGATAAAGCATTACTAAAAGAAATTAATAAGATTTATGGAGAAGAAACAGCACTAGGAATTTATCCCACAACTAGAATATTAGAATTAAAGCAAGGTGCAACTGCTGAAGTTGGAGTTGTAATTAAGAATTTACTTGATAGTAATCAACCAGGAGCACGTACTTTTGTATATTCTCTTTCTGTTGATGAAACAAATGGGGGAGATTGCCCTGGAAATCCAATGGATTTTATAAAAATAGGAGCAACAGGAACTAAGATTCTTGGACCTGGTGATTCAGCTGTTGGAAGAGTTAGATTTAATATTCCTTCATCAGCTCCATTTTGTACTGCTAGATATGATGTAAGAGTAGATGTTATGAATGGTGAGACTCCAGAATTTTATACTTCAGATTCATTTGATATAGATATTATTGCAAAATAAAGAAACCCTTAATCTTTTAAATTCCGTTCTACTGAAACTATTATGGTATTGAAATTATATAATACACTATCTAGAAAAAAAGAAATATTCAAACCAATTAAAGCGGGTGAAGTTGGAATTTATTCCTGTGGGCCAACGGTATACTGGAAACAGCACATTGGAAACCTCAAGGCTTATCTTTTCTCAGATTTGTTGAGGAGAACACTTGAATTTAATGGATATAAAACAAAGCAGGTAATTAACATAACTGATGTTGGGCATTTAACTTCCGATGCAGATGAGGGAGAAGATAAAATGGAAAAAGCCGCTGCCAAGGAAGGTAAGACTGCCAAAGAAGTTGCAGATTTTTATCTTAAACTATTTTTAGAGGATTTAGAAAAGCTAAATATCTCCGAACCAGATATCTGGTGTAGAGCAACAGAGCACATAAAAGAGCAAATAGCTCTAATCAAAAAATTAGAAGAAAAAGGTTTCACCTATAAAACCAGCGATGGGATATACTTTGATACTTCCAAATTCAAGAATTATTCTAAACTTGCAAAACTTAATATTGAAGGTTTAGAAGCAGGAAAAAGAATTGATTTAAAAGAAAAGAAAAACAAAACAGATTTTGCACTTTGGAAATTTTCAGATAAACCCGGAGTTAGACAACAGGAATGGAATTCTCCTTGGGGTCTTGGATTTCCAGGATGGCATCTGGAATGTTCTGCAATGTCTATGAAGTATCTTGGAGAAACAATTGATATTCATACAGGTGGAATTGATCATATTCCCATTCACCATACAAATGAAATAGCCCAAAGTGAATGTGCAACTGGAAAAAAATTTGTGAATTACTGGCTGCATGAGAATTTTTTAACCTTTAAGGGAGAGAAAGTTTCTAAGTCCAAGGGAGGATTGTTCACTCTGAAAGAACTTGAAGAACAAGGTTTTGATCCTCTAATCTACAGATATTTTATTCTTACGGGAAGTTACAGAAAGGCTCTGGACTTTTCTCTTGATATTTTAAAAACTGCGCAGATTTCCTATCAAAGATTAAAGAATATAGTCTCTGATATTGAGGATGACAAAACAATTAATAAAAAATATCTTGAAGAATTCAGAAAAGAAATCAATGATGATCTCAATACTCCCAATGCCCTTCAAGTATTATGGGGATTGGTAAGAGACACCAAGGCAAAAGGAAAATATCAAACCATTAAAGAAATGGATAGAGTTCTTGGACTTAAACTTCTAGAAAAGGAAAAATTAGACATTCCCAAAGAAATTAAGGGGCTTCTTAAAAAGAGAGATGAAGCAAGAAAGAACAAAGATTGGGCTTCTTCTGATAAAATTAGAGACGAAATAAGAAGATTAGGTTTTGAAATTCTAGACAGCGCGGAAGGTTCAAAATTAAAAAAGTTAAATTAAAAATTTTTGGGATTATTTTTCCCGACGACAATTTTTAGAAATATTTTTTTATTTTCAAATTTTCTTGAAAAAATAAAAAGTATTATAAACTTCAACAACCTAAAAAGAATAATTAAAGGGAGGTGGTCTCTGATGGCTGCAAAGAAAAAGAAAGTTGTTAAAAAGAAAAAAAAATAAGTGAGTGAGACCAACTCTACTTAATTTTATCTTTTATTTTTATTTTTTTTAAGTTAAATTTATAAAAACATTCTACTTCTCTTATGTCTAAGAGAGGCGCAATATGACAAAAATTCATTACGATAGTTTTATCAATCTAAAGTATAAACCATCTTCTACAGACCTAATTTGTCAGTTTAAGATAACTCCTTCGAAGGGCTATGATCTTCGTGAAGTCTGTTCAATCACTGCTGGAGAAAGCTCCGTTGGAACCTGGACAGATATTTCTACCGTAAATAAAAAAACTCAACAAAGAATAACCCCCAAAGTTTATTATATAGACGAAAAAAACAAGAGATGCAGAATTGCCTATCCTCTAGAATTATTTGAATTGGGAAATCTTTCTGAAATTCTTTCTTCCATTGGAGGGAATATCTACGGTATGAAGTGCGTATCTGGTTTACTATGGGAAGATATTAAGATTCCTAAAAAAATGTTAGATTCATTTAGGGGCCCGCAGTTGGGAATTCCTGGAATTAGAAAATATCTAAAAGTTTACAATAGACCTCTTGTTGGAACAATTGTTAAGCCCAAGGTAGGTCTGAGCCCAAAGGAACATGCCCTTGTTGCATATAATTCTTGGATTGGAGGATGTGATGTGGTGAAAGATGATGAAAACCTAACCTCCCAGCCGTTTAATAATTTCTATGACCGTATTGAAGAAACAGTCAGGCTAATGAAAAAAGCAGAGAAAGAAACAGGAGAGAAAAAAATATATCTCGCAAATTGTACTGCTCCAGTTGATGAGATGGTTAAAAGAATAAAGTGGGTTGAAAAATGCGGGGGCAATTGTGTGATGCTCGATATTCTAACTCTAGGTTGGTCTGCACTTCAGAAGGCAAGGGAAACAACTAAGCTTCCAATTCATGCTCACAGAGCCGGACATGCAATGTATGATAGATTACCCAATCATGGAATGAGCATGGAAGTTATTGCTCAATTGGCTAGAATGGTAGGAGTTGATACTCTTCACATTGGAACAGCCTATGGTAAAATGACTGGAAGCAAAGATGAAGTTCTACATATTGAAGATGAGATTGAACATCAAGCAACAAAACAAACAAAGGAGAATCTTAGTCAAAAGTGGTATAATGTTAAACCCGTTTTTGCAGTAGCTTCTGGAGGAGTACATCCAGGGATGGTAGCTAAGATAATTGAATTCATGGGGAATGATGTTATAATCCAAGCTGGAGGAGGAATTCACGGGCATCCAGATGGAACCATTGCAGGAGCAAAAGCTATGCGTCAGGCTGTTGAGGCTTCAGTGAAAAATCTTTCTCCAAAAGATTACGCAAAAACTCACACTGAACTAAGAAAGGCCTTGGAAAAGTGGAGTTAAGAATGAGCACAAAATATAGAAAAGGAATTTTTATAGCAGTATATACATTAGATAAAAATAATTCTCCATTATATCTTATTTTAAAAAGAAAACTTCATTGGTCGGGGTATGAATTTCCAAAGGGTGGAAGAAAATTTCTAGAATCAAAAATTCATGCTGTTAAAAGAGAACTATTGGAAGAAACAGGATTGGTTCCGATTAGTATTCATAACCATAGAATTCATGGAAAATATAAGTACAAAAAGGAACTTGCAGACAGAGAAGGAATTATTGGTCAAACCTACACACTCTATTCTGTTCAAGTTAAGCAGGGCAAGGTTAGGCTAGACGAAAAAGAACATTTGTCTTCTGAATGGCTTACATTTGAAAGAGCTCATTACAAATTAACCAATCAAAATCAAAAAGATTGTCTAAAAATGGTAAATGTTTGGAT
Source organism: uncultured archaeon (assembly GCA_903831045.1). Lineage (GTDB taxonomy): Archaea > Nanobdellota > Nanobdellia > Pacearchaeales > GW2011-AR1 > GW2011-AR1. The sequence goes on from CAIKWG010000001.1 coordinate 12,215, forward strand.
AAAAAATAAATAAAAATGATACTTTCAATTATTCTTATACTTCTAGGATTGATTGTATTTGAAATTATTTGCAGCGTTGATAATGCAATAATCAATGCTCATGTTCTAAAAACCATGTCTCCAAAATATAGAAGAATTTTTTTATTCTGGGGGATATTATTTGCAGTATTTGTTGTTAGAGGGTTACTTCCTTTTGTTATTGTTTGGATTGCAAATCCTGGAATTGGTTTTCACCAACTTTTGCAAGTGGCCTTTTCACAAAGTCCCGAGGTTGCCCAATATGCTCAGGCTTCAAAATCAATACTTCTAATTGGGGGAGGAGTTTATCTCGTTTTAATTTTTCTATCCTGGCTGTTTATGGAAGAAAAGAAATATGCTTTCTTGGTTGAGAGATTCATACATAAACAATCAATGTGGTTCTATGCAGTGTCCTCAATTTTCATAACTCTAACAATATTTGCATGCGTAAAGCTAAATCCAACACTTGCACTTTCAGCCACCATTGGAGCCACGGCTTTCTTTATCACGGATGGATTTAAAAAAAATTCAGAGGAAAAAGAAAAACAATTATTAGGGTCAAAAATTGGAGCCTGGAGTAAAATACTTTATCTAGAAGTTTTAGACATGTCATTTTCTATAGACGGAGTAATAGGAGCATTTGCATTTACTACATCTGTTCTGTTAATTATTATTGGAAATGGAATTGGAGCATTTGTAGTAAGAGATTTAACTGTAAAGGGAATTGACAAGATTGCTAAATATGCTTATCTTAAAAATGGAGCTATGTACTCCATAGGTTGTCTAGGATTGATAATGATGTTTGAAAGTTTTGGCCATGAAATTCCTTTTTGGTTTGCTCCTCTCAACATGTTTGTACTTATAGGAATTTTCTTATTTTTATCAATTAGAGAAATTAAACAAGGTGAAGCAGAAGGTAAAATTAGTAAGAAATCTTTGGGGTTAAAAAAAGCTAAATAATTATTTTCTAATTCTTATCTGACTAAATGTTAATCCTAATATTCCAAGAACAATGAAAACTGTTCCGATGATATTTGACGATGAAACACTTCCAATTATATTTCCAGTCATACCATTATAACCAAATATAAATCCTCCAAGAAGTGCCATAATTGAGGCAACTTGAACTGCTTTTTCTAATTTTCCTGTTTTAACTTTTTCAAGTTCTGGATATTCTCTAGTTAGATAATCCGATACCTCTTTTGAAAGAGATATTCTTCTGCCTATAAATTGCCTGTAAACCTTTTTAGATTTTACTCGCATGGATTTTTGAAGATTGTCTTTTTTATTTTTACGTTTTGACCATTGAAAATAGGAATATTTGTCTTCTATTCCAGTTTCAGAAGAATCCCTTCTTCCCATTCCAAGAGTATCTGCATAAATTAAATGATTTAAATGAGCATCTTTTTCTACATTCAATGAAGCAAAATGAACGGTCGGTTTATGTTCCACTTCTGAAAGATAGTTCTTCATAATTTTTGCCATCCCTCTCATAGTGTCTCCTCCACAAACATACTCGTCCAAAACAAGAATATTTTTGTAATTGCCAACTTTTGACGGGTTAAATTTTTTCTTCATATTTCTAGCAATTTTTTCAAAATCTTCTTCTGTTGCTTTATAATAATCGCAACCACTGTAATTGAAAAATCGGATATCTGGAAGTTCATTATTTTTTAATTTAGATAATCTTTTCAGGATGTAAGTCAAAGGTCTTACGGATTTATCCAATCCAATCACAAGAGTATCCTTGTCCCATAAACCTGCTTTATTAAGTTTTTTTAATAATCTATCCGAATCTTTTACAAATTGTTCATCTGAATTTAAATAAACCATTTATCTTCTAACTCAAATAACTTTAAAATCTTTATCTTCCTTAATTTATTATGTCAACAAAATATAGAACTCTTAAAACCTCATCAGGAATAATCTTCTTTCTTGGAAGAGATGAAACTAGCAATGATATTCTTATGAAAGAATTTGAAGGAAAGCCAAACACAATTCTCCATACAGTGGCACCTGGAAGTCCATTCTGTGTAATGGAATCTCTTGATTTTTTAAAAAAAGATCTTAAGGAAGCAGCAATTGTTTGTGCTTCAAAAAGTCAAGATTGGAGGAACAATCACAAAGCAGTTGTTCTTCATGTTTTTACAGGTCAACAGGTTGCAAAGCCAAAAGGAGCTAAACCAGGTCTTTGGATGATTAAATCAAGACCAAAAGAAATCAAAACAACTAAAAAGGACATTGAAGAGTATATTATGAATAAAAATGATTAGAGAAATACAACTTGGAAAAAACGGAATAACAGAACACTTTATAGAGTCCCTAAAAACTCAATTTAGCAAAGTTCAAACAGTAAAAATTGCTGTTCTTCGTTCTGCTAGAGAGAACAAGGATGACGTAAAGAAATATGCTGATCAGCTTTTAGAGAAGATGGGAGAGCATTATACCACAAAGGTAATTGGATTTACAATTATTCTAAAGAAGTGGAGAAGATCCCAGGCAGCAAAGGCAAACATCTCTCTTGACGAAGAAGACTAAGAGAAGAAATGACTTCTGAAGAAGAATAATCTATAAAAAGTATTAATTAATCTTTGTTTTATGGAAAATATTAAAGTTTATTATGAACAGGCACCATTTAAGATAACTTTTGAACCAGCTAAGCAAGGATATTGGATTAGTATTCAAGACTTCAATAAAGATTATTCTAATTATTTTATAGATTCGCGAGCATTTGAGGATATTCTTAATACTGAAGGCAATATAAGCAGATTATCTAAATTAAGAAATCTTGATGATCTTATTCTTTTCTCTTTAAGTAAGAATAGCATTCTTCCTTCATCTCTATCTAAGGCGCTAGATGAAGTTAAAAAAACATTGAGAAGTGAGTTTGAAGAGTTCAAGAAAACTTTATAAACCCTCTTCAATCCTATATAATTAAGTAAATGGCCTAGGCCAATCTATTTCCGCAAGGAAAGCTAAAAAACAAATGAGTTCAGTATTTGAGTTAAATGCACAAGAATATAATTTAAAACTAGCTGAAGCGCTAAAAGCACTTCCAGAATTTCAGGCTCCAGAATGGTCAACCTACGTTAAATCCGGAGTTGCAAAAGAAAGACCCATTGAAGATTTAGAATTCTGGCAGAAAAGAGCAGCTTCAATTCTTAGACAAATTTACAAAAAGAAAATCATCGGAGTTTCTAGACTTAGAACTAAATATGGTTCAAAGAAAAGTAGAGGTTCAAGACCAGAAGAGTTTAGAAGAGCTTCAGGTAAGATTATTAGAACAATTCTTCAGCAAGCTGACAAAGCAGGATTCACTGAGTTGGCAAAGGGAGTTAAAGGGGTTAAAGATAAGAAACCAGGAAGACAATTAACTGCTAAAGGTAAAGCATTCATGGAGGCTATACATTAAAATGCCTATTAAAAATTTTGAAAAGAAAAAAAAGTTAGGAGCAAAAGCAAAACAAACAAAGTGGGCTCCATTCTGGGTTGTTGTTAAAAAATATGGTCAAGGAAAAAAAATACATCCTTCTGCAACAACTGCAGTTAAAAGATCTTGGAGAAGAACTAAATTAAAGATTACACCGAGAAAAATGAGAAAATCTCATATGGGTTAAAATGGTTAAAAAAGAACTTAAAAATAATGTTGAAAGAGAATATATTATCCCGCTTAGAAAACAATATCAAAAAACTCCTAGATATAAAAAGACACCAAAAGCAGTAAGAACTGTAAAAGAATTTTTAGTGCAGCATATGCAGGTTAGAGATAGAGATACAAGAAAAATAAAATTAGATAAAAAATTAAATGAAATGCTTTGGATTAGAGGAATCAAAAATCCACCCCATATAATTAAGGTTAGAGCAGTTAAGGAAGGAGAATTAGTTAGAGTTTATGCAGTTGATCTACCTGCTAATCTTCACTTTAAACAATTAAGAGAAGAAAAACTTTCTTCAACAGCAAAAGAAATGTCTGAGAAGAAAAAGACTCTAATGCAAAAAGCTAAAGAACAGTTACAAGGAACTGCTAGTGATACCAAGGAAGATAAGGATAAAGACGGAATAGAAGATAAAAAAGAAGAAAAAGAAAAAAAAGAAGCAATTAAAGAAGTTGCACAAAAAGCAGATAAAGCAAAAGCAAAAGAAAACAAAAAAGGAAATGCAGACACAAAACCTATTCAAAAGAAAAAAGAACATTCTAAAGGCGAAGGAACTCATTAGAAATTAACCTCCTTACCGATTAAATTAAATACGCTTTTTTATTAAAATTAAGATGTTAGAACAACTAATTTTAGAATTGCGAGAGCATGCTTCACCCGAGAGAGCGGTGCATTCTCAAAAATTTTTTAAAACAGGAAAGGGAGAATATGCTGAAGGAGATAAATTTCTTGGTATAATTGTACCAGTTCAAAGACAAATTGCAAAAAAATATTCCAAACTTTTAACACTAGAAGATGTGGATAAGCTTTTGGATAATCAGTTTCATGAACTAAGACTGACTGGATTAATAATTCTCTGTGAAATGTATAAAAAAGCAAAAAAAGATAGGCTAATCCAACGGAGAATCTTTGAATTTTATCTTAAAAAAATAAACAGAATAAACAACTGGGATTTGGTGGATATTTCCGCTCCATTAATTGTCGGAGATTTTATTATGAAATCAGGCGAAGACATTCTAATGCAACTTGCAAAATCTAAAAATATCTGGGAGAGAAGAATTGCAATAATCTCAACTCTTGCGATGATAAGAAAGAGGAAATTCGGAGAAACCCTAGCAATTTCCAATTATCTATTACATGACGAACATGATTTGATTCACAAAGCAGTTGGATGGATGCTGAGAGAATTGGGAAAGAAAAAGCCTGAAACTCTTAGAATATTTTTAAGTACTAGATACAAAGAAATGCCAAGAACAATGTTGCGTTATTCAATAGAAAAATTTTCAGAAGAAGAAAGAAAAAAATGGTTAACTGGTTTAATGTGATCTTCTTCTTTTAATCATTCCACCACTTACCTCATTCAAACTCTTTTGAATTATAAATGCAGCAGGGTCTATTTTTTTTATTTCTCTAACTACTTTTGCGATTTCTAGCCTAGTGATAACTGTGAATAGTATGTCCATATCTTTTTCTGTTTCATATCCTCCTCTTCCTTTGTAAACAGTTACTCCTTTTCCTAAATTTTTTATGATGCTCTTTCTTATTTGTTCACTTTTTTCAGAAATGATTGTCAATCCAATATATTCCTCAATGCCTTCAACAATGAAATCCACTGTTTTGGATGCAACGAGATAAATTACTATTGAATACAATGCAGATTCAATTCCTAGAAAAGCAGCTGCAACGGAGAAGATAACTACGTTTATTGCAAAAAGAATTGTGCCCATACTAGAACCCATTTTTTTACTTAGGTATAAAGATAAAATTTCTGTTCCATCAATAACTCCTCCTCCTCTAACCGCCAAACCTATTCCTGCACCCAAGAAAAATCCTCCGAATATTGCAATCAATAAATGATCTTGAGTAATGACCGGATAATTAACCAGTGCAACACAAATTGCTAATCCTGTAATTCCTAAAAAAGTTTTAATGAAGAAATTTTTTCCTAATTGTTTTAGTCCAAGAATCATAAAAGGAATATTAATCGCAAAGATTAATAGCGATATAGAAACGGGACTAAGGGCAGCAATTAAAAGAGAAATACCTGTTACCCCTCCGTCAATAAGGCCGCTTGGGATTAGAAATCCCTTTAATCCAAATCCTGCAGAAAAAATTCCCAGAATAATTAGGAAGAGGTCTTTTGAAAAATTAAGAATATTAGAACGATTTAATTTTTTCATGACTTAACTGAGACTCGTATACTTTTAAATTTATTTCAAATTCAACAAACTTAAATACCCTCCTTTTTTAGATTTTTAATGAAAAAAACAAGATATGCATCCTATCTGTCGGGCTCTCTTCCAAGGGGATGCCAACTTTGTGTAAAGGGAGAAAAATCAGTTCTATTTGTAACAGGAATGTGTTCAAGAAATTGTTTCTATTGCCCTCTGAGTGATCTAAGAAAAAATAAAGATGTTTCCTATGCAAATGAAAGAAAATTCGAAGATGTATCCCAATTAATTAAAGAAATAAAACTGAGCAATTCTAAGGGGTGTAGCTTGACTGGAGGAGACCCCTTGATAAAACTAGATAAAACTATCCTCTTTGCAAAAACTCTTAAAAAAGAATTTGGTAAAAAGTTTCATATTCACATATATCTATCAACTAAACTTGTTGATGAAAAAAATTTAAGAGAATTATCCAAATGCGTAGATGAAGTAAGATTTCATCCCAATCTGCAAAATTCTATAGACGCAGAAATTAAAAAAATATCTCTTGCTAAAGGTCTTTGGGCGAGAAAGAATATAGGTATAGAATTGCCAATGTTTCCAAATCAATCCAAGCAGATTTTCAGATTTATAAAAAAAGTTTCTCCGTATATATCTTTTGTAAGCTTTAACGAGCTTGAAGTAGGAGAATATTCTGAAAAAACAATGAACAGAAAATATAAAACTAATAAGGATGGATATACCGTAAAATCTTCAATAAATGAGGGAGAAAAATTAATCAAAAAATTAGAAAAGGAAAAGCTTCATCTAAATATTCATCTCTGTACGGCTGAATTAAAAAATTGGCATCAATATAAAAACAGACTAAAAAAGCATGCCATCTTCCCATTTTCTAAAAAAACTTCCGATGGAACAATTATCTATTTTGCAACCAAGGATGTTAAAGTAAAAGAGCTTCTAAAAAAAAGTAATTATCTAGAGGATAACCTAAAAAATCAAATAATAATTAATCCAAAAAAAGTAAGGAGCTTACGAGGTAAAATTTTAATAAAAAGAATAGAAGAATATCCGACCTACGATAGGGAAGAAGCCGAAGTTGAAGAGATATAAATTCCATGATAATATTTAAATAATCTCGTTTATCAAGAAAAATATGAAAAGCTTACCTACTTTAATTGGAGAGAATCTATGGCTAGGAGATTTTCCATTTAACCAATGGTTTTATGAGAAATATCACTCCTGGTTACACAACCCTCAGGTAGAACCATTTATTGGTCCAGTTTCAGAAAATAGTCCAGAAGAAGTTAAAGATATGCTTATTGAAAATAAAATTGATGAAAAAATTAAACACTGGTGCATTTATTATGGGCCATACTATGATAACAAATCCCCCATTGGAGATGGATCATTGGGTAGATTAAATCATCAAAGTGAATTCGCAGAGTTAGATAAAGATTATTTTAATTTTAAAAAATTAGAAGAATTTACAATTCTTATCGGTGAAGGAAGAGGAAAAGGAATTGGAACCGAGGCAACTTCTTTGATTCTAAATCATGCCTTTTCAACTGGGACCGATGCAGTTTACCTTGGTGTTTACATCAATAACCTTGGAGGGATAAAGGTGTATGAAAGAAATGGATTTCAAACATTGCGTACTGCTAAAGATAAATATTCCGGAAAAGAAGAATTAATAATGAGAATAACTTCTAAAGATTGGAAAAGAAGATAATTAAAAATATAAACTAACTTCTTGATATATATTCGTAAAAATGAACATAGAAAAAATAAAAAAACAGAAATCAATTCAAGAACTTTTAGAATTTGGAATAATAAATATTGATAAATCTTCTGGACCTACTTCTTTTAATGTTTCGGAATTTGTAAAAAAAAGATTAAAGCTTAGGAAAACATCTCATCTAGGAACATTGGACCCTAAAGTTACTGGAGTTCTTCCAGTTGCATTAAATCGTGGATGTAAACTGACAGGATATTTCCTTGGGGAAGATAAAGAATATGTTGGAATCATGAGAATTCATGAAGAAGTTTCTCTAGAAAAGATAAATAAAGTGATTAAAGAAAAATTTCTTGGAACAATAAGTCAGCTTCCTCCAGTTAAGTCAAGAGTAAAAAGAGAAGAACGTGAACGAGAAATTATTTCTTTTGTTTTACTAGAAAAAAATGGGAAGGATATTCTTTTTCAGGTTGCATGTCAAGGTGGAACCTATATTAGAAAGCTCGTTGATGATTTAGGAAAAGAATTAGGAATTGGAGCTCACATGCTTGAGCTTAGAAGAGTTAGGGCTGGAATTTTCAAAGAGGATGATTCAATTTATCCAACGATTAATCTATATGACTTTGAAAAAGCTGTAGAAGAATATGAAAAAGGTAATGAAGAATTATTAAGAAAAATAATTATTCCTGGAGAAATAGTTTCAGAAGTTTATCCTCCAGTATTTATTAAAGCAGATAATATAAAAAATATTCTCACAGGGAAACCAATTGCTGTTCAAGATTTAGTTGATGAACAAAAATATGAGAAGGGAAAAATAATTTCTATTTTCTTAGATGCAAGATTTATTGGAATGTACAAAGTTACAAATGAGCTTGGAACTTTTGCAAGATCAGAATTTGTTATGCAACCTCTTAAGGGATAATTTTTTCTAATAAAATAAAATCATAACATATAAATATAAGCATAACCTTAATATTTCGTGGTCAATAAACTGGTGAACTCATTAAAACGAGGCTTATTGTACTTATCTGTTCCTCTAGCACTTGGTTTGGGAAGTTGTAGTGTTAATAAAAATTATATTGATGATGTTTATTACACTCCCGGAAAAGAAATAATAATTTCTAATCCAGAACAGAACAAAGAAAAGTTAACAAATAAAAATTATTCTCTTAATCCAACTGCCGAGGAAGAGAATTGGAATTATTCTTCAAGATTCAGAATGAGAAATGATTTTAATAGATTTGATTTGGGATGGTGGGATTCTGACGGAGATGGAATTGAAGATTGGGCAGATCCCTGGCCTCATGATTTTGGTCCTTACATTGACATGAATGGAAATGGAATTATTGATTTGAGAGATGTGCGGGTGTCTGGATTTGGAAATGATTTCTTGTATTATAATTTAGGAAATCATTCATATTGGTATGATGATTGGGATTATGATTTTGGCTTTGGTTGGAATTCACCTTTCTATCACAATTATTATTGGGGCTCTCCTTTTTATCACAATTATGGATATTCTCCTTGGGGAGGTTCTAATAACTGGGGCCATTGGGATAATTGGAATCACTGGAACAATGATTGGGGTGGCAGGCAAAAAGATAACGACGTTCTTTACGGACATAGAAATACTCCTATAACCGACGGCCCAGCAGAAAGAATTTATAATCGTAGTTCTAACGGAGATTTAATCAAAAATGATAATTCACGAACAACTTCCACTGGTAGCTATGTTAGACCGCAAACTTCTAGTGCCACAAGAATATTTTCTCCTTCGAACAATACAATAAATTCTAGTGAAAGAACAACAACTCAATATCGTTCAGCAACTCCAACAAGAACAAATAATTCTTCAAACTCTGGAGCTGTAAGAACTTACACGCCTCCCCAAAGAAGTTCGTCATCTTCTAATACCACTCAAAGGTCGACTTCTAGTTATTCCTCCGGTTCTGGTGCTACAAGATCTGGATCCTATTCTGGTTCTTCTTCTGGAGCAACAAGGTCGGGTTCTTCAACTTCTAGCTCTTCCGGTGCATCTAGAACAACCAAAAGATAGTTTTATAACAATTAATTTATTTATATTTTTATGAAACATTTAATCTATTTTTCATCCAGTGCAGCAACAAGTGGGAAAGCTTTATCTGGAGGAGACCTAATGGGAGCAGGAAGAATGGACATAGCAATTCATTCATTTATTCAGGGAGTTTTTTTATCCCATGGATTCAGAAAAGATGTGACATTTCATTTTATTTTCTATGGAATGCCTGATCCTCCAAAGCACATTCAAATAACCGTAGGAGAAGGATTGGACATTTCAAAAAAAGATATAGGGAATTTAATTAAAAAAATTTTATACAAATTTAAACAAGGAGAAAATACAGAGGTTTTTCCAGGATGTTTTGTTGAAAAAAAGAGTCTACTTAATGTTATACAAGAACTTTTAGATAAAGACATTGAAGTTTTCATCCTAGATCAGGATGGTAAATCAATTAGAGAAGTGGAAATTCCCAAAGAGTGTGCTTTTCTTTTAGGCGACCATGAAGGATTTCCAAAAAAAGAACTTAAGAGATTAAAGGATAATCTAACAACAGTTTCAGTTGGTCCTCACATGTATTTTGCTTCTCAAACAGTTGCAGTTGTTAATAATGAATTAGATTATAGAGGCATTTGAAAAATTTTATAAACCTCTTTTTATATTTTATATTATGTTAACAATGGAATATATCCTAAAAGCTCAAAGATTGGTAGAACAATATCAAAGAGAAGAACTCCCATTGTATCATGATTATTCTAAACCTCAAGAAGATTATAAAGAAACTGAAGCTATCAACTTCAGAAGAGGTCTTAAAATTGATCCAGAAACCGGTGAGAGATATTTTGATTTTTTAGATTAATCAATGTTCATCAAAATTAATATTTTCTCGATGTTCCCAACAATAATGTCCACATTTTTCACAAGAATTTAAACAATGATAGGAACTCTCCTTATTTACAATTTCTAAACTAGACAATGCAGAAAACTTAAGCTTGGTTTCTGGCTCTCTAAGAGAATTATCTAGACTTTCTCTTACAATAACGTTTGGTAGTGAATTTAAATCCTCAATTTTGTCAATTAAATCTCTTCTATGAGTTGAACTTCTAAATTTTGTTTCAGGACAATTTTTTGCAATCTCTATCCATTTTTCAACATAATCTTCCGAGTAAAAGTCTCCACTAGAATGAATTCTGAAATATTTTACTTTTTTATTTTTAATAAAATTAGACATCTCTTCAACAAAGCCTTCTGATTTGGATTGAGTATACCTTCTTTCAGCCGAAGCCATTGCATTGGGCAATAGGAAATTATTTCTTAGAGCATAGCAGGCTGGTTTTCCATTTTTTCCTTCTAAGCACCAGGAAGTAGGTGTGCAAGTTTTTTTAGCAGGAATATTAAAGATATATACATTTTTTCCCATTTTTGAGTTTCCCTTAATAGCAATTTCCATAATTTTTTCATAAAATCTAAGTTTAAAAATAAATATGTAGTCAAAAACTATCAAAAACCTTTAAAACCCTGTGCTCCTAGTTCATTCATAGAGGTAAAATGAAAAAATCTGTTAGACTTTATGTTTCTGGATTCATCCAAGGGATTTTCTATAGGGCCCATGTTAAAGAAAATGCTGAAAGATTAAATGTTAAAGGCTTTGTTAGAAATTTAGAAGATAGTAGAGTTGAAGTTTTTTTAGAAGGGGATAGTGATGATGTTCGAAAGATGATTGATATTTGTGGAAAAGGTGTAAAAAGTGCCGAGATAAGAAATGTTGAGATTAAGGAAGAAAGATTCCAAGATTTTAAAAATTTTCAAATTTTAAAAGTTTAAATAAATCTTGTTTTAACTGATGTTAAACATTGAAAAAGTTTGCAGGTTATACTCTGCCGGGGTGGATGTGAAAATGAGGAGAAAATGTTCTTCAGATGATCCTCTAAATAAAGGACTTTGGGACCTTAGCCTGTGGGAAGTTAACGTTTATATTCCTAACATGGAATCAAAAGAAGACCTTTACATAACTTTAATTCATGAATTTATTCATGCTCAGAAAGATTATTCTAACCATAGACAGGGTGAAGACAGATTAGTTGAAGAATTGGCCCAAAAAATTTATCACGAAAATCCAAATCTTCCACTTGAAATCATAGAACTTTATAATCTAAAAGTTCCAAAATATCTTAGATAATTTTTATAAATTTGATTTTCTTTAGAATTCAATGATTTATACAAATTCTGATGGTGGTGCAAGAGGTAATCCTGGTCCTGGAGCGATTGGAGTAGTTATTCGTGATGAAGAAAACATTTTATTAGAATATTCTGAAAAAATTCCAGGAAAAGTTACAAATAACTATGCAGAATATATGGGGTTGATTAAAGCACTGCAACTTGCACAGAAATATACTACAAAAGAATTGGTCTGCATTTCTGATTCCGAGCTAGTTGTAAGACAGTTGCTGGGGGAATATAAAGTTCGAGACCCAAAACTTCTAAAACTTTTCTTAGAAGTTCAAAAACTTCAAAATAATTTTGAGAAGGTAACCTATCAACATGTAAGAAGAGAAAATAAATTTCAAAAGCATGCTGATTATTTATTAAATAAAGAATTAGATTCCAAGCAATAAAAATATAAACTCTCCTGACTAAAATATTAAAATGGGACGTGAAGAACAAATAATTGATGAAAGAATAAAGAAAATAAATGACCTTAGAAAGCAGGGCATTAATACATTTCCAGATAGATTCGACCTTCATGAAAAAAGAAGTTGGTCTCAGGATGTCAAGGAAAAATATAAATCTCTAAAACTTGAAGAAAAAAAAGCTTCCAAAGAAATTGTTGCAGGAAGAGTTATGCTAAAAAGAAGTTTTGGAAAACTCTCTTTTGTTCAACTGCAAGATTTAAAGGGAATGATTCAACTTGTTTTCCAAAAAGATGAAACTCCAGACAAAGCTTTAGAATTATTTGATAGTGTAGATGCCGGAGATATAATCGGTATTGTTGGTAATCCAATGAAAACTAAAACCGGAGAAATATCTCTTCTGGTAAAAGAACTCTATATTCTAACAAAATCTATTCTACCCCTTCCAGATAAGCACAAGGGCCTTACAAACGAAGAAGAAAAATTAAGAAAAAGATATTTAGATATTATTACCAATGAAGAAGTAAAAGAAATCTTCATTAAAAAACAAAAATTCTGGTCAACCATTAGAAATTTTTTAATTCAAAAAGGATTTCTAGAAGTTGAAACTCCAATCCTTGAAGTTTCTGCAGGAGGAGCAGCAGCAACTCCGTTCAAGACGCATCATAATGCTCTTGACCTAGACGTTTTTCTAAGAATATCCATGGGAGAACTTTGGCAAAAAAAACTTCTTGTTGCAGGCTATGAAAAAACATTTGAAATAGGAAGACAGTTTAGAAATGAAGGAATGGATGCAGAGCATTTGCAAGATTATACACAAATGGAATTCTACTGGGGCTATGCAAATTATGAAGATGGAATGAAGCTAGTAGAATCAATGTACAAAGAAGTTGCTAAAGCAGTTATGGGAACTCTTAAATTTGAAAGACAAGGGCATAAAATTGATTTATCTAAAAAATGGGAAAGATATGACTTTGAAACTTTGATTAAAGAAAAAACAGGCATCAGTATCTACAAGGCAACAAAAGAAGAGATTATGAAAAAATTAAAACAGTTAGAATTAGAATACGACTCTTCTGTTGATAAATGGAGAATGGTGGATTTGCTATGGAAATATTGTAGAAAACAATTGTCTGGTCCAGGATTTTTAATTGGCCAACCGGTTGAGTTAACTCCTCTAGCAAAAAGAAATCCAGAAGATCCAAGAAAAGTAGAACAATTTCAAGTAATTCTTGGAGGTTCTGAGGTAGGTAATGGTTATTCTGAACTAAATGACGCTCTTGATCAAGAAGAGAGATTCAAAAGACAAAGAGAGCTAGGAGAATCTGGAGATGCAGAAGCAATGGAGCATGATGTTGGATTTGTTGAAGCACTAAAATATGGAATGCCTCCCGCCTGTGGATTTGGAGTTTCAGAGAGATTGTTCTCTTTTATGATGAACAAACCGATTAGAGAATGTGTAATGTTTCCTCTAATGAAACCAGAGAACTATTCTGAACTTAAAAAAGAAGAAAAGAAAGAAGAGAAAAAGAAAAAATAAGACCAAAAAACTTATATATCAATTGATATACATATTCCTATGGAAAATAAATCAAAATCAAGCTTATTCGCAAGAAGTCCGAATCTTCAAACAGTATTAATGGTGGAGAAATATATAGAAGAAAATTCCGGAGAATATACTTATACTGAACTATGGAAATTATTACCAAAAAAAGTAATGTGGCAAACATATTTAGTTATCCTAGATTATCTTCAATCGATTAATAAGGTTGCTTTAGATAAAAATGGGGCTGTGGGATATATTTGGAATCCAGAATTAGCCAAAAAAATAAAAAATAGAAAATTTTACTAAAATGATAAAAATCGGGAGAGTTAAGTTCATATCAAAAGAGCTTGAAGATAATTTTGATTCTTTATCAGAAAAAGATTTTATAAAAAAATCTATAAGAAGAGCAATTAATGATTTAAAGCAAAATGCTTTTTGCGGCGTGCAAATTCCTAAAAACTTAATTCCTGAAATCTACATAAAAAAATATGGGGTTATTAATCTCTGGAAATATGATTTACCTAATGCCTGGCGATTAGTATATTCGATAACTCAAGAGAATGAAGTAGAATTAATATCTGTAATCCTTGAATGGTTTGACCATAAGACTTATGAAAGGAGGTTTCATTATAACTAAATGGCATTAATTGTTAAATCAAATATTAAAAAAACTGTAAAGGAACTTCAAAAAGGAAATGAAGAAGTGACATCTGTTGCAGAAGAAGTTGGTTTTGCTCTTGAAAGAAAAGTAGAACAAATGATTATTGAAGCAATTGAAAGAGCTAAATCTAATAAAAGAAAAACTTTGCAGGGTAGAGACCTATAACTGCAATATATATTTCTTAAAATATACTTTACAAAATATATAATTAGTAGTATATAATGTAATATACATGTTGTAGAATATACTAAACCTTATAACTTCTAACTTCTTCTAAAGTTTATGGAAGAGGAAATAAAAAAAGAGGAAGAGCTGGTCAAGGAAAAACCAAAAACCGATTTTAAAGCTCAGGGAAAAAAGAACAGACAAAAAGGTGCTATTTTTGAAACAAAGGTTAGAGAAGATTTGCAAAAGATGGAGTGGATAGTTGTCAAATGGATGAACACCGTTGATTTTGCTAAGGATTCAAAAGGGCAATTGGTTCCTGCTAAAAAAAAGTTTAATCCTTTTCTTAAGGCTCTCGCAATGGGCACTGGATTTCCAGATTTTATTTGCTTTAGGTCTGCATTGCATGCAGATAAAGAAGTTATTGGAGTTGAAGTTAAATCCAATGGCTCTCTCGACCAAATAGAAAAGGGGATGTGTCGATGGTTGTTGGATAATCATATCTTTTCTAGGATTCTAATTGCAAGAAAAAAGCTAGAAGGAAAAAAAACAGTTATTTTCTATGAAGATTTTGCAACCAAATACATCAATAAAACTTAAATATATTTTTTACCTCTCTCTTTTATGAAAAGTTTACTGCTTTTTGTTTTTTTGATATTCTTTATTGATTCGGTTTTTGCCCTTTGTGAAAGCAATCAAATAGATATTAACACTGCTTCTGCTGAAGAATTAGACAACCTAACTGGTATTGGTCCAGTCTATGCGGATAGAATTATTCAATCAAGACCATTTAGTTCTCTAGAGGATTTACTTAATGTAAGCGGCATAGGAAATGTAACTCTAAATAAAATAAAAACTCAAGGTCTAGCCTGTGTTAGTGGGAAGTTAACTCCTTCAAATAGCACTAATAATGCTTCCCTAGGAGAAGAATCAAGGAAAGAACAAAACCCTTCTCCAAAGCCTTCTAATATTCAAATTGAAGAGGAAGTTAAGGAAGATAGCTCGTCGTTAGAAACAATCTTCCTGTCCAATAATAATGAATCAACATCCATAAATCTCAATCCAAAAACTATAAAAACCGCCGAAAATTCCTCTCTTCAAGGTAAAGAAAAATATGTCTATCTTTTGCTAGGCTTTTGCGGTTTACTCGCATTTCTCTATCTTATTCAAAACAAAGGAAAAACAAAAAATGAGTTCAGATGATTTTAGAATACGTGCATTGCTGATTATAGAAGTAATGGGAAGACCGGCAGAGCATCTAACAGAAGCTCTAAATGATATTATCACCAGAATAGATGCGGAAAAAGATGTTAGTGTGGTTGTAAAAAAAGTAAATGAGCCAATTGAACTAGAAAATCAAAAAGGATTATACTCTAACTTTGCTGAGATAGAAGTTGAAGTTAAAACCCCAATGATTATTGCTGACCTAATGTTTAGATACATGCCAGCTCATGTAGAAATAATTTCTCCAGAAAATTTTTACACAACAAATGTTAATTACACTCAAATTATGAGTGAAATAGCAAGAAGACTTCATGTTTATGATAATATTGCAAGAGTTCTTCAGATGGAAAAATCAATGCTAGAACATAAACTTGCAGAACTTTCTCAAAAGCCAGCAGTTGAATCAACAGCTAAAGAAAAGCCTGTTAAAAAAGATTCAAAGGAAAAATCTTCTAAAAATGATTTAAAGAAAAAGCCAGCTAAGAAAAAATAATTAGGGCATCTTTGGGTTTACAGGAGGCATTGGAGGCAAACCTTTCCCCTTGGATTCTTTTTCTAAATCAACTTTTTTCTTTTTTGTTCCTTTATATTTTTTAAGGAAGAACCAAGTAAATATCAATACAATAATAATAATCAAAACCCATCCAACTATTTTTTTAGACTTATTTGAAGCCTTATCAATGCATTTTCCCAAACAACATTCAGCTCCATCTGATATTTGTTTTTCTCCACTGCAAGTTTGGCTTGCTTGAACACATATTGTCCCACTAAGCTCTGCACATGTTTTTACTTCTCCAGTTTCATTGTCAATAATAATTATGTCGTCTTCATTTATGCATTTTTCATTTATACACAATCTTCCGTCTCCACATTCGCTATCTTTTTCACAGATAATATTGCTCCAATTAGTTTTACAGCTGTTATTTACACAAATTCTTCCATCAGAACATTCTTCATCAATAATACAACTAAAATTGCTTGAATTTTCTATGCACAATCCATCTCTACAAACTGTTCCATTAGCACAATCTGCATCCCAACTACAATTAACAATTAATACACATTTATTTGCTAGACAAAGTCTGCCTTCTTCACAATTATCATTTGTTGTACAATTTTTATCCGTTGAATTAAGAATACATTCATTGCCTACACAAATATTTCCCACTTCACAATCTTCGTCAATAATACAACTAAAATTGGTTGAATTTTCTATGCACAATCCATCGCTGCAAATTGTTCCATTGGTACAATTAGAGTCTACTGTACAATTAGGCAAAGTTGAATTAAGAACACATTTCTGATTGGTGCAAATTTTTCCATCAATACAATCTGAACTAATGGAACACCAACTATTGTTAATGACACAAACTCCTGAAGAGCACATCTTTCCTACCATGCAATCCAAATCACTCGCACATGCAGGAGCAGTTATATTATAAACAACGCAAATTCCATTGTTGCATACGTTTCCTGTTGCACAATCTTCATCCATAGCACACTCAGGAGCAATAACTGGGCTTTCCACAGTTAAATCATAGCTCTGATTAGCGCTATTAAAATTAATTATTCTAATCCCGCTTCCAACATCGAGTGATAAATCCATAATTTTTCCAGATATCATGCTATAGGTTGTAGTTGTTCCGTTATCAACGCTCAAACTTATTGTCTTACTTTGTAAATTTTGAACTCTTACCGAGAAAGCAACTTCGGTCTTAACAACCCCTGGAGTTAAAGAGAAGTCAGCTTTATTATTGAGAATGGTAAAATTTGCAATTATCGGAGTATTTTTGACAATCTCTCCATCCATGTAATAAACATTTTTTATTTGTAGAGAATAATTGTCTGCACTTTTTCCAGTTGTAACAGCATAAATATAATAGTCTTCTCCAATTTTTTGAATATCATAATCTGAAAATGAAGTTGGTAAATATCTTCTGTAAAAACTTATATCTGACTTTTGCACATTGTCTAAAAAATTACCAGAAACTTTTACTAAAAGGGTTTCTCCAATATTAATTTTATCTTTAATCTGGACATTCACTGCAGAAACAACTGATAGAAAGAATATCGCTGTTAAAAAGAATAGAAAATATTTTCTCATCTTACTTGCCCATTTCTTTTAATTTTTTGAGCACTTCATCCAATTCTGCTTTTGATTTTGGAACAGGTTTCTTAATTGATTGAGGTACCGGTCTTCTAATTTGTTCAGCTGACCTTATTGGTGCTCTCTGTGGAGGAGGTAAAACCTTTCTTTCAGAATAACTTCTCATAGGTGTTCTTGGATAGGCTTGAGGATGACTAATCGGAGAACCAGCCATTACTGGATGCATAGCTCCAGGTGGGCCCATTGGTCCTTTTTTCTTCTTTCCAAATTTAGTACTTAATCTTAAAATGAATGCACTTATTTTTTCTCTAAATACGATTCCCAGAACAACTAATACAATTGCTCCTAATAATACCCAAAGCCAAACTTTAGAAGCAGGTGTTTTATCCTTTATGCAACAAATATCCAAACTGCTTGTACATTCATATCCATTAACATCTTCAGAATAACCTGTTTCACAACTTGATGCACATAATCCATCTACACTCTCACAGGAAGCTGTAGATCCAGAACTTACACAAATCTTATTCTTACAAATCTTTCCTCCAGTACAATCACCATCTTTAGTACATGAATTATTTATTACAGTTTTAGCAGTACAATTTCCAGTTACACAACAGGTCTGACCTGTGAGTAAACCATCTGTAGCCTTAGGAGTTCCAGAACAATATTGGCTAGATGTACAAACCTTTCCATTCAAGCTAGCACAGGTTTGATTTAATTTTGTTTGATTACAACATTTTAATGTTCCTGTACAATCATATTGAGATAAAATTTGACCAGTACAACTTGTTCCAATCATACAAAAGAATCCTTCAGTCGCACAATCTTCATCATCAACTATGCATTTTTTATTCAAACAGGTTTGTCCTGTAGGACAGTCAAAAGAAGTTGTACAATTAGTTAAAATGCTTCCGTTA
The DNA here is from genome assembly GCA_903831045.1 of uncultured archaeon. GTDB lineage: Archaea > Nanobdellota > Nanobdellia > Pacearchaeales > GW2011-AR1 > GW2011-AR1. The sequence continues at coordinate 31,077 of CAIKWG010000001.1, forward strand.
ACACATGCACCATTCTTACAAATTTTTCCTCCAGTACAATTTAGGTTAGAAGTACATTTTACTGTATCATTAACGCACACTTTGTTTAAACAAATTTTTCCAACAGGGCAATGCGAATCTAAAAGACAAGTTACATTAGTAGTACATATACCATTTCTACAAACCTTTCCAGTTGGGCACTGTGAATCAAGAGTACAATTTCCACTTCCTATAGTACAATTTCCATTCAGACAAATTTGTTGATATGGACAATCCAAGTCTTTAAAGCAAGTTGTATTCTTTACACAATATCCTCCTCTACAAAGTTTTCCATCGCTGCAATTTTCATCAGAGGTACAATTAACTTTATTTTCACACCAATTATTAATACATTCTTTTCCAACAGGACATTCTGCATCTGTTGCACAGGTTAGATTAGTTATACATACTCTATCTCTACAAATCTTTCCTCTTGCACAATCTGTGTCTTTGCTACATAGAGGTTTAACATTCTGTGGCCAAACAGTATAAAGAACCCAGGAAGTATCTCTAATCAAATCGTCTGCATTTCCTCCCCAACATCCTTCGGTAGTTTGAGTCTTAAATAGCCATTCCTTTCCTTTAGTTTTTTCTGCTAGAGTTGTAGAATAAAAAGGCCAAAGAGCTAAACCAGTGTCAAAATATCTGTCTCCAGAATTTGAATCCCAATAACCGTTGAAAACATTTTGATCAAAAAGAAGCTGAGTTTTATATTCCAATTCTCCAGTTATTAAGTACAAGAATACAGAAGGCATAAATTTTTTATTTTCTAATCTATCCCATCCATCAATTAGATAGGGTAAATATTTTGATATACTTTGATTTCTATAATCCAGAACTGTTGCTGCCCATAGGCTTCCTTCATAATCACAAACACCATCTTTTCCAAAACAATAGGATTCTATTCTTTCAATAGTTCTTCCACCAGCTTTTGCAGATTGAGTTCCCTTGAGAACATTATATGGATTAAATTCATTTGTAGTAGTCTTTCTCTGGAAAATTAAAGTAGTAATAAATGCTTTATCACAGGATATTGCGAACGCCTTGTCGTAGCAACTTTCACTAATGCCTAACCAATAACCACTAAAACTAGGAGTTAAACACGAACCAGCATTGCCAACAATTTTTTTATCCTCTCCAATATTTATTGAATATGTTTCACCAGTTTCATATTCTATTGAACAAGTTGTTGCATTATCACTATCAATTTCCATATACCAAATTAAATTTGTGGGGGTAATTGTTTGACTCAATAACCAAGTTTCAGAATCACTAGTATCTTCTTTTGTTCTAGCATTTGCGAGAACAGCCTGAGCAGTAGTTTTTAGATTACAACTTCCCGCTGGCCAACAGGCAACATCGTCTTTAAATTCATCAATTTTTGCTGAACAATTTCCAGTTGCAAGTTTAACAGCTATTGCTTGTTCCAAAGATAATTGGGAGCAATCTGTATTAGCCAACTGATTTTCTAAACAAGTATAAGCCTGAGCAACATTTGTTTTTTCTTCAGCAGGAGTGAATGCAGAAGTAAGTAAAACACTATTTATTAATATAATAAAAATAAAAATTCCCAAT
>CAIKWG010000002.1 GCA_903831045.1 uncultured archaeon
ATGTTTACAGATATAATAGCAATAATTGTGATATTTGGTTTAGCGTTTTTATTATTTCTTCTTATTAAAGAGGAAATAAAAATGTGGAAATTTTGGAAGGAGTAATTATGGCTTATCTTGAATGTGGAAGTTGTGGAAAACCTTTAGAAGAAGATGAATATTGTATTTGTTCTGTAGCTTTTGTGAAACAACCACCCTGTCCTGAATGTGAGAAGCACAAAGCAGTATGGGGCAACCTAAAAACAAACATGGAAGCAGATGTTAAAATATTACGGGAGCAACTAGAGAAGGCTCGTCGGGGCAGTGTATTTATTGATAGTTTAGATGCTATTGCTGCAAAGGCATTTATACTTACAGTTTATTTAAACTTAATGAAGGAGAAGGAGGCAGGGGATGACGATTGAGGAGTTGAGGACACTTTATATACAGGAAACGGGATGGGATTTAGAACAGACTCCCTTCTATGGTGGACATATATTATCCCTCATAGATGAGGAATACATCAAGTGGCTTGAGCAAAAACTCACACAACCATGTCCTGAATGTGAAAAATATAAAAAAGCATATTTAGATTTAGAAAAAGATTTTATAGAAATGGAAGGAAAAGAATTTGAGTGTGATAAATACAAACAAATAATAGAAAAATTAATAAAACGAGTTTGTAATCCTCTTTGTCCTGTTTCAAATAGTTGTAGTCACGACATTAGTTATCCTGATATTTTAGAACAATGTGAAGAATGTTGGAAAGAGTGGGCATACAAGGAGGATGAAAAATGAGTGGATTTTATGAAGAATCAATACGGTTAGGAGAAGAGTGTGAGAAACTTAAAAAGAAGTTAGCAAAAGCAAAGAAAGAAATCAAACAACACAAAAGAGCAGCAATATTATTAGCTAGTAGATTAGGCGACAGAAATGATTTCATATGCCCATCAGAAAAAGTATATAATGAATTTGATTGTAAAGGAATTTCCTGTGGAGATTGTTGGGAAAAATGGGCATACAAGGAGGATGAGAAATGAGACAATATACTTTTAAATTAGTTATTCCTGAAGGAAGTGATGAATTCTGGGATGAATTAGAAAATGATGGCATAGAAGAAGTTAAAAAACTTATTAAAGACTGTCTTGAAAATATGGAAATAGAATTGATATTAATAAAATATGAAAATTCTGGAGAATTAATATGAACTTATGCAAAGATTGTGAACATTTAGAAACATCTTGGTTCAATAGATTATTTAATTGTTTTTTCAGCCCAACTTGCAGTTGTAAAATATCAACATATATAGATCGTGTTAATGGAAATATAGAATATGATTCGTGTGGTGAAGCTAGGATAAAATTTCGCTGGGGAGAGAGACTAGCAGATTATGATAACTGTCCAAAGTTTGAAAGTAAAGGAGAGAAATAATGAACAAAAAAATTATGGAAGCTGTTGGATTTAAAAAAGAAATAGAGAAAGTAGAACATGGATGCTGTCCATTCTGTAATAAGAAAATTGATGAAGAAAAAGATTTTCGTGATTCTTTATCAAGAAAAGAATTTAAAATTTCTGGATTGTGTCAGAATTGCCAAGATAAAATATTTGGAAATAAAACAAGGAGGAATAAATAAAATGGATCTATTTTGTACAAAACCAACAATAAATGACCTACAAAAAGCTGAATCTCTATATCTGATTTTCGAAAGATACATTGATTTTTTACTTGATGAAGATTTAGATTCAAAAAAAGTTTTGGATTTGGTTGTATCTTCAGGAGTTGATGCTTGTAAAGAAGTAGATGCGGCTGGACAAATTCTAAGATGGGCAACGGTAGCTAAATCAATCAGAAATAATTATGAAATTTGGACCGATGGTTTAAAATTTAGAATTAAAAAACATTATACAAATTGGGTTGGAACGAAAACTTGGAAATGGATACAAGATTTTAATGGATTTCCTATGGATCACTATAGTATAATTTCTGTTCAAAATACAATTTATGATTGTATAAAGCTTGATATGGCAGAAAAGTACGGTTGGAGAAAAGTAATTATTTGAAAGGTATAAAAATAAGGAGAATAAAAATGACTAAAAAAGTATCAAAAGAACCAGAA
>CAIKWG010000003.1 GCA_903831045.1 uncultured archaeon
TGTTCTCATTCCTCCATGGGGTGGCGGGATGTATCTAAATGTTTTTCTTAGAAGATTTCTTCTTAAAAGAGGTTATTCTCTTCTAGAATATGAATTTCCAGAAGCAATATTGTCTTCAAATTGGAAATTTACGCTCTCTCATTTTAATAAGATTAATACCCTAATTTTAAAAGATATTAAACAATTTAAAAAAGAATATAACTTCAAAAAAATAAATCTTATTGGTATAAGCTTGGGGGGTGTGCTTTCTTGTAAGATTGCAAATAATAATTCCCTAATTGATAATCTGTGCCTTATTGTTCCAGGACATTGTTTAGCAGAATCAATGTGGAAGGGAATAAGCACTCAAAATTTGAAAAGAAACTATGAATCCCAAGGAATTACCCTAGAAGAACTAAAAACCTACTGGAAAAGTCTAGCTCCAGAAAGCAATGTTTCTAAACTCAAAGCAAAGAAGATTGATATCTTCCTAAGTCAAGCAGATGTTGTAATTCCTTTTTATTGTGGAAAAAGTTTATTCACTAAAATGAAATCTTTCAAATACAATATATTCTGTAGAATTAATAATTTTCTAGGACACTATCTTACGATATTCTCTTTCTATCTAAATCCTAAAAAGTTCTTGTTTCATAGATAGACTGTTTTTTTTTTTAATAGAGTTACTCCCAGTCTATTAAAAAGACTCAAAATAAATTTTGGTCATTTTTTCACATGGCTTTCGCCAATTTATAAAAAAGACTCACAATGTCTTCGACATTATGGTCGTGTCCTCAAAGATAAATCTTCTGCGGTTTTTAATAAACTTACAAGTAAGTTATTAAAAAAAAGAAAAAGAAAAAAAATAAAAAATTAAATTTTTTGGATTTATTGTACTACTAAGTCAGCTGTAGTAGCTGTAGTTCCTTTGTAAGTCTTTCCAACAGTTGTGTCAACAGTCTTAGTTCTTAAGTAAGTTGCAGCGTTTGCAGTGTCGGCTACATCGTAACCAGCAACAACAAGAGCAATCTTACCAGAAGTAGCGCTAGCTACACTCTTAATTAAGAATTGACCTGCACTAACACCAGTTGCAGTTGTGAAAGCTGCACCACATGTATGTGCGGAAACACCTAAAGCTGTAGCAGCAGCTGAGTTTATACAACTACCACCAACAATAATTAGGTTCTTTCCATTGAAATTACTCACTTCAGAATCTTTAGCCAATACATTTCCTAATGTACTAGTTCCACTAACTGTGGCACCAGGAGAAGTTACATATACATCAGCAGTAACTTCGTCACCGTGATATAATATTTTTATGCTGTCTTGACCTGAAGTAGGTTGATCCCATAAGAATTCTGTAGCTAAAGCAGAATACATGAATGATCTATAAACCTTTGTATCTCCAATCTCAAGAGCAGTAACATCTTCATTAATTAGATCTTTAACTTCTACTTCTTTAGTTGTAGAAGCATCCCATCCAACAGATACTGCAAAGTTGTCACCACTTCCAATGTTTCCATCCTTATCCTCTTCTGTAAAGTTAAGGTAGAATGTAGCATTGTTATGTCCAGCTTTTCCGTCTCCATCAGGGCTAGTAGTGAAATTAATTACACCCGGAGCAACACTATTGTTAACAGATTGAAAAGGTAAGTAAGTTCTTAATCCTTCTTTAGAGTAAAGTTGGTAGAAATTTGTAGAAGAACTGTTTGCAGTTATTACTGCAGATTTACCAACTCTGTCTATAAATCCAACACCTAATTCGGCGTTACCCATAGAGAATGTATCACCATTCTTAGCTCCTTCTTTCTTTTTAACCCAAGCTCCATCTTTGTAATATTCAATATCAGTTTTGTTGTCTGATCCGTCTAATACAAAGTTTGTAGCCTTCATTAAGTAAGATTCACCTTCAGTAGTTGAAGCATATGATGCTATGAAATAAGCATCAGTATCTTTATCGAATGTTATGCTTGATGTGTTTGAAGTACGTAACATGTTTGTTGCGTCCTTACCAATTCCACTAAATGGACCACCTTCAACTCCGTATAAGAAGTCAATATCAGCAGCACCATCTTTTAATGGGAAATTATTCAAACTAGCATAGGATGATCCACCTTGTTCTACAGTAATTGTTTCTGTAGTTGGGTAAGTCATTCCACCATAAGACATTTTAACAATACCAAATCCTGGCATTGTTATTTCAGTATCTTCTGTAAGGAATAAATCGTCATCTGCATTCCATGCAAGCTTAATGCTTGTAAGTTTAGCAGTCGAAGTACCTAAAGCAGCAGTTGAGTTCACCATATATGCACTAACACCTGGAACGGCTTCGTCATTTATTTGAACTTCTGAACCACTTGTAAGTTTTAATTTTCCCTTACCAATACTAAATTCAACACTACTTACTCCAGTGTCCTTAGATACATACATGATATCTTTGATACCAATATATGAACCATCACTTAATTTGTAAGTTGCGCTTTCAGCTAAACTAGAGGTAGTTTGTCCATTTACAGTTAATTTAACTTCACTGCTTCCAATGTAAGCAATTGAACATGTATAAGAAGTACCATCAACAGTTATATCAACTGTTTCTCCTTCTGTTAGAATCTTTGTTTCCGCAGAATCTAATAAAGTAAGAATTAAGTTAGCACCACTTGTACTATTTGAAAGAACATAGTAATTTTTACCCATGAATGGTATATCAGAAGTAACCAAATCTTTGATTAAAGGTTCATCACTAAAAGTCAAAGTGTAGTTTAATACATTTGTACCTGAAGCGAATCTAAAACCAACAGTTGGTTGATCAGCAATATAGTCATTGTCTTCCCAAAGAGATAATGCAACTGGATTCATATCGATTTTTTGAGTGTAATCAAATTCATCGTTATTACTATCAGTGTATATTCCTTCAGCAAGAAGAGTTGACAATTCACCATCATCCAAAGTTGATTGGATTTTAGTTACATTGTCACCTAAGTAAAGCTTTGTAGATGTCTTTTCAAATTTGTAAGAGTCTCCACCACTAGTGCTAGATCCTCCAGTCTTTGGCATTGAGGCAGCAAGTGTAGTCTGGATATTTCCAGCCTGAGTTAAATCAGTTGGAGAAACACCAGCACCTGTACCATATACAATAGCCACGTCAGCTACTCCGTTCTGTACGAAGGGAGCAGGGAAACTAGCAGCTGCAGCTCCAGCAATAGTTAAACCAGCCATAAGTGTACTAGCAAAAATTGCCGAGATTTTTTTGAATTTCATCGTTATTATTTTATCCTCCTTTCCACCTGTATACGTAGTTGCCTATGACAACCTATATTTTTTCAACCTTTAGCTATAGGGGGAGCTATCAGTCGAAAGCCTATAGGTTTAACCTAGCGTTCGTGTCCGGCAAACGCATATAAGGTAAACCCCTATAAGAGCACTCCTAAGAGTGTAATAGGAAAAGCCAGTTTTGCTTTAAAAAGATTGTTATTCATTTTTTCGGTTTGCCTTCTCTAACCCCTCATTTTATAGGGTTTATTTATAAACCTTTCGCTGTCCCCAGATGTTAGCTACATCTTTTAGACGTTTTTTCAATAAACCCAAAAATATATATATCTAAAAATGATATATATAATAAAATCAGCGAGGTAAAAAATGACAAAAACCAAGTCAAGAGAGATAGTAATTAAGGAATCAAGAGGAAGCTTTGTAATTTTACCGTCGGCAAATTCTAGAGATTATGATTTTGATGGTTTGCTATCGTTGAGAAAACTACTCACAAAGGAAAAAGCTCGAATGCTAGATACAATTAAATATAAATCTCCTGGTTCAATCTATGAACTTGCTAAAATTCTCAAGCGTCCGTTCAAAGGAGTGATGGATGATATCCAACTTTTAGAGAGATTTGGCTTCATAGATCTTATAGAAGAAAGAACAAATAAAAGAATAAGGCACAAGCCCGTAATTGTTGTGGACACAATGAATATTTCAATAAAAATCTAATCCTCAATAATCTTTTTATACTCTCAAATCCAATTGACTTTATGAGAAAATTAACTAATCCTAAGGATAAGGACAAGAAGCAAAGAAGAAACCAACTTATTCTGGGGATGTTCCTTGTTTTAACCATGATGCTTAGCACTTTTGCCATAGTAATTGATTCTCTTCAAAATAAGAACCAAAATTCAGTAAAATATAATGGTTATAAATTTGAAGCTTCAAATGGCTATTGGGCAACCACCGCAGGTCAATATCAATTCTTCTTTAAGCTAAACCCTCTTGAAACAAAAAACTTCAGCTCATCTTTTGATAATACAACTCTAAAGCTAGTTCAAAACTACATTGGAAAACCATTGTATCTCTATTCACAGGATTCCTATGCTTCCCAAGAGCTTGCACAGAACCTAAAACCTTTTGTGGAAAGATACCAACCAGCGTGCTTTGAAGCAACCAACTGCCCCCAGGACATCCCTATAAAGGATTGTACCAATAACTTCATCATTTACAAGATATCCAATTCAACTTCAGTTAGACAGCAAGACAACTGCGTTTTCATTGAAGGAAAGCAAGAAGACTTGGTATATCTGACTGATGAATTCTTATTTAAAATATTAGGAATAAAACAATAAATTTATAAGATAAATTAAATTAAGTTAAAAATGGCAAAAGACAAATCAAATAAGATTATTAAGGGGTTCATTATAGGAATCATAACAGTTCTAATCCTAGTTATAGCAGTTTATTTTTTAATAAGCTCTCTAAGAACTCAAACCTACGAAGGAGTAAAATTTGAGACAGTGCAATTCGGACAATTAATTATGTATCAGACCGCACTCCCTTATTTCTATCAAGGAGCATATGTTCCATATAACATTTATTTAAGAAACAGTCCTAAGAAATTAAAGAATATCGCATTCCCAGATAATTTTAGTTTAATGAAAGTTTCTGGAGCAACAATTCCTCTAAACATGACCTGTGATGGAGATTCAACAATTGCTTTAGCAAATCTAGAGATTCTACACAATGTTATAGGTGCTGGTTGGGTAATAGATAACAATGCAACCTGTGATGAAAGATATAATCTTTACAAGATAGTTGAAGCAGACAAAACAGAGATTGTAGAAATTTCTCCAAGATGCTATGAAGTTAGAGTAGCAAACTGTGAGATTCTTCCCGCAACAGAAAGAATAATGATAGAGATATTTGCTAAGAATGCAGAGTTAAACGCTCCTTCAAAATAATTATTTTTCTTAATAGAAATAATTATTTTGCACTGTTTATGATTAATCCTTTCATATAATTAATTATTATCAAACTAAGATTGAGTGTAGAGTTAATGACGTCTTTACCAGATAGAGAATATCAAACAATTCACTTTCTCTTCTTCTTAGTTCCGCTATACAAGAATTTAACATCAGAATAAAATGGAATCTCTTTTATCTTGAATATCTTTACCTGAGCAAACCAAATTCCTAGTATAAACACAGTTGTTCCAATATACCAAATAAACTTATGAGCAAAGTCAAACAGTGGAGCACCATTAATATACATCAAGCTCATGAAGAATATTCTAAGTATGTTCATAACTAAGAAAATTAAGAATCCTCCTAGAAGCATTTTCATTCTAGGTTTAATTTTAATATTTGGTGTAGCTAGATTTAATATTAAAAGGAAGTAATATGCTGAACCAGCAATGCAAGCACCAATAATTTCTATTCTAAATTGATTAATTAAAATAGTATTAATCAATCCGCAAGAAGTACAAAATGAAGCATCAAAGAATAGTCTCAGCATCCAAAAAACAGGATACACAGTCAATGGAGAAAATATAAAATAAAATATTCCTAATCCTGGTAAAGCAGCCAAAACTAAAATTAAATATCTAACAAAAATACTTTTTAGATTATTCTTCATAAACTAAAAAGAGAAAATAAGTTTAAATATATTTAGAATCTATGGATGATCTCTATTATCAGAATTATCCGAGTTAATTTCTCCTAGTTTCCTAGGACTCAACTGAACTAATATCTTTTCTAATAATGCTGTTTGCTTATCTGTTTCTTCTAATTGATGAAGATAAGTGCAATCTGGTACCATATCTACAAAACTCTCTCCTCTCATTATGCATCTATACTCGCCAGAATCAGACCTAATGACCATATTATCACCAGCTTCAGAATGAAGAGGACAATTAAAACTATACTGACATCTTAAGAATTCTTCAGCCATTTTATCTTCTAGCTCTAACAGCAACAATTACTATTGCAATAATAAGAACTACAATGAAAGCACCAAGGCTTACAAGTAACCAATTTGTTTTGATAAAATCAAACAGGTTGAACTTTGAAGATTCAATTTCAACTGCAACTGATTGTTTCATTGCAAATTCGTTGTTTGAAAGAACATCGATTGAAAAAGTTTGAGCTCCTGTAATTCCTCTCTGAACATCGAATACTAAACTAATATCTTTAGATTGTCCAGCTTCAAGGATAAATGTGCTTTCGCTAACATCTTTTAATGTTGCCCAGCTGTTAAATCCACTAGCACTAACAGCAAACGTTACTTGTTTATCTTCAGTGTTTGTAATAGTTGTTTTAATTATAAGTTCTTTTCCAGCTCTAGCTTCTGAATCCAATGCAGCTGAAATAGCAGGATCTGAAATTTTACATCCACCATTAACATTAATAAGTAAACTTGAAACAGCTAAATCATCTTGAGAGTTTTTGAAAATATCATCATTTTCATCATAAACTTCAACTTCTAGTTTGTAATATTTTTCTTTAATATTCTTTGGAACTGTAAATTCAAAACTAACAGTTTCACTATCGAATGCTTTAATATCTCCAATTTCTACTTTGCTGTCAATTCCTAATTCTTTATTATAAACTGTAAGATAGGTTGCATCTTGTTTAGCATCTCCAATATTTGTAACTTCAATTTGCATTGTAGTTTTAGCACCACAATTTAAAGAAATATTAGAATCTTTTGAAACATCAACACCATTTACAATATAATTTGTAGCAATAACAAAGTCATCTCCAGTTTTTACATCAACTTGAAGATTATCTTCATCGCAAGTTTCATTGTTATCATAGGCACTATCAGAATCATCTATTGTTCCTTTAGCACTTGCATATAAAACTGCTTTTTGACCCTTAAAGTTTGCAATCTTTGAATCTAATTTAAAAGTATAAGTTATAGTTTGATCATCACCACTAGCCAAATCAATTTGGTCTATTTTTTTACTTTCGAATATTTTAACACCTGCTGTAGTGTATAGAGCAATATTAACATCTAAATTTTGCATATCCCAGTTTCCGTTGTTTTCTACAACAACATCAACACTTACTTCATCATTAGGATACCAATAACTTTCGTCATCTCCAAATCCAGAATCAACTGTTACACTATCTATGCTAACAGATAAAGATCCAACATTTGAGCATGTATCACAATATAATCTTGTAGCTGAAACAGTTCCAGAAGCACTTAGGCTTCCGTTTGTAGCAGTTAAAGTTGAAGTATAAGTTTTTCCAAGATTTATAGAACTTTTATCAATAGTAATATTAACAGTCTTGGATTGAGAAGCATTTAGGTTAAATGCAGTTGTATCATAAGTTAAATCAAAAGCACCTGTATCAGTTAAAGTGATACCAGTTAAGTTTTCAGTTGCGCTAGCACTTACAACAACTTGTCCTTGTCCTGTTTTCCAGTCAACTGTTGTACTAGAAACACTTAAAGCACTAGTCATACTAGCAAATAAGAATATAGCTAACACACTTGCAATCACGAAACTTAATGTTTTTGTTTTTGTCATGTATTCATTCCGCAGTTACTATGGTTTATAAACATTTCTATATTTCAGAATACATAATAATTTCCTAATAAAATACTCTTTCAAAACATTTATATAACTCTCAAACTTATTTATAGACGATAAAATGGTACTAAAATCTAGAGAGAACCTGATCGGAGCATGGGCATTTGCCATAGGGATAGTGTTGGCAGTGATCATTGGAATCAGTGCAATCTCATTTTTATCCATTGATTCGGTTCTAAAATACAGCACTCAGATCTATGCAATTCTAGTAATCTTAGGGATTATAGTTGGCTTTTCAATTAGAACAAGTGGTAGAGATAACCAATCTTTCTTAATAATAGGAGCAATTATAGTAATTGTAAGCAAATTTGGTATGGATGGAGCCTATGGCTCTTTGATAGGAATAAAGGTAGGAGAAATAGTTTCTTCAACTTTTGCAGCTCTGTTGGCACTTGCTGCTCCAGCAACAATCATTGTAGCAATCAAATCATTGTTTTCTCTGTCTAGAATTTAAGCTATTAATATTAATCAAATAAGTATTCTCCAAATCCATTCTAGGGCAAGCGCTATTTACCCATGATTCAAGTCCGAAGTTTTCAAATTCATGAACATTAATATCATTTGCAACAAAAATATAGATTTTCTTATCTTTAGTGTTCTTCTTAAAATCAATAGCCCTTGAAATTCTCTGTTGGCCTGGCTTTGTTGAAACCAAAACTCCTATTCTCTTTGAACTAAGATATTTCAAATAAGCTCCTTTCTCTCTTTTCTTCATTTCTTCAACTTGAGACTCTTTAATCTCCTTTAACCCACTTTCATTAAAAACATAAACCTTTAGTCCAGATTCATAGGCTAGAGCAACCGGATGAAACTCTCCTTCTCCTATTATTAGTATAGCCTTGCTTCTTTCAGAAAAACTAGGAGAACTACAGCCTAAAACCTGATTTTCATCAATAATCTTACTATTAAGATATTTTTCGACCTCTTTTGCTAGTTCTTCAAACTGAATAGAATAGCATAAAGAAATAGAATCCTCTTTAATTGAATCTAAACTTGTAAGATCAACCTTCCCAAAAATCTTTTTTGCAGCCACAAATAGTGCTTTCATAAATAATTAAGTAAAACTTTAATTTTAAAGGTTTTGATATGGAGATAAACTATCTTCTAAACAGAATTAACATTTAGATATAGAATTATTTCCTAATTTCCCCTCTAAAACTTCTTTTCCCCTATTATAAGATAAATAATTTAAAAATCGTCAAAGCTTGAGTCTTCTTTCTTTGGAGCTCTTATCATAATTTCTCTGTCAATCTTTGCGAATGCAGGAGTTATGATGATTGTACTCTCTCCAAATCCAGCAATACTACCTTCAAGAGCTTGAACAGTCTTTTTGATTTTACCAATTGCTCTCTTCAGTTCTATAGGATCTTTCTTCTTAAGAACTCTTATGTCAACAATTCCAATAGTGTAACCTTCTCTTATTGCGTTCAAAACCATGTTAGAATCTTCATAGTCTCTTAGCACGAAAAGTTTCACTATCACCTTGTTTTCTTTCTTTTCTTGGTTTAAATCAATTTCAACGTAGTCCTCACCTGAGCTTTCGTATTTTTGATTTCCAAACATTTCTCTTAGTTTTTTTAGTGCCATGATAGATTTAGAAAGACTGTATTTATAAATATTTCGTAAGTGTTAACTATATATTAATTCACTATTTTTTTGTAGTCTTAAAAACGTCTTGTCGAAGAGAATCTGCCTTTTTTTCAAATTCTTGTTCTTGTTTTTCAATTGCATTAATTCTTAAATCAAATAATTTTTTCTTTTCTTCCAATTCTTTTTTTACTTCTTCTCGTCGGACTTTTATCATAAGCTGACTAATTATTTTATAAACATCGTCGGTAGAATTCTGAACTTCTCTCAAAGCAGCATTGGTTTCTGCAAGTTCCATTTGAAATGCTTGCTTTTGCATCATAAGATTGTGCATATTCTGTTCAAGAATCTGAAGATTTCTAATATTTTCGTTTTGATCCATTTTATTCCGCCTTGATAGTCTTTACTTTTGTACGAGGTTTGTAGAAAATTTTAGAACCACATTTAGGACATAAAAATCTTTTTTTAAGATCTTTGCTGTCTATTTTTTCCCCGCAATTAAAGCATTTATATTCTGTCATTTTATTCTAAATAATAGGCATGTGCTGCAAAATTTTTATCGCACTTTGTACAATGCCAAACTCCTTTTTTAATTCTCTTTGCTCCTTCTCTTTTACAAAGTGGGCAAACTTGTTTTTTCTTTTGTTTTGTTTCAACAGAAACCAATTTATCTCTTGGTCTTTTACCATAACGTGCTCCGAATCTTCCTGCTGATTTTGTTTTTTTTGATTTTGTTGTCATTTTTCTTCTATAAAATGGGGCTGCCCGGATTTGAACCGGGGTCAAGAGGTCCCAAACCTCTGAGGCTAACCAGGCTACCCCACAGCCCCATTAATAAAAAAGAGCTTAGGGTGATTTATAAATTATTTGATTTATGAACCTATTTTTTCTTCTCTGCTTTTGCTGCAGGTGTAGTAGCTGCAGGAGCAGCGGCAGCAGGAGTAGCAGTTGCCACAGCAGCTGTTGCTTCCTCTTTAGCCTTAAGTTCTTGTTTAAGCTTAAGTTCTTGTTTAGCCCTAATATCTTGAAAGTAAATATCCATTTGTTTTTTCTTTTCAGGAGAAGTTTCTGTTGAAATATTTTTAATTTCTTTATCATATTTTCCTGCATCAACGTCTTTTTCAACATCTTTAGCTAGCTTATTTTCAACTAAAACTCCAAGACTTACGCAACTTCCAATAACTGTCTTAACTGAAGTTTTTAGATCGTTACATAATAGATTTTGTTGCTTTGTTTTCGCAACTTTGATTATTTGTTCAATAGAAGCGTTTCCAGCATAAGTTTTTGCTTGCATTCCAGAACCCTTAGGAAGCCCAACTTCTTTTTTTAATAATTCAGAAACAGGTGGAGAAAAAACCTTAACTTCGAAAGTTTTAGTTTTAACATTAACTTCTAATTCAATTGGAACTTTCATTCCACTGAAGTCTGCTGTTGCCTCGTTTATTTTTGCAATAACTTGATTAATAGGAATACCGGCTGGTCCAAGTTTCTGGCTCAAAGCAGGACCTGGCTTCATTGCCCCACCATCAGCTAAAATTTTAATCTGCATCTTCTTCTCTCCTTATTACTTTAACATTATCTAATTTAAGTGTAACGGGTAATGGGATAACTGCACCCAATAAACTCACTACTACTTCTTCTTTCTGTTTATCTATTCTTAAAACTTTTGCTTTTTCACCTTTTAATGTTGCACTAATAATTTCAACAATGTCTCCTTCCTTAATTGAAACAGTTGTAGCTGTTTGTTCAACCATGTTTTTTATTTCTTCATAGCTAATAGTTTTTCCAATGATACCTTTAACATATTGTAAATTGTAAACTGCTTCTTCTGCTGATTCTCTGTCTTCAGCTTCGAGAAGAACGTATCCTCTCAATCCATTTGGTCTTGATACAGAAAAAACATTAATTGATTTCTTGATAACTCTGTCTGAAATCATGTCTACTGCTCGTTCTTCTTTGTTTGTTGTTACCTTAATAATGAAAATCATTTGTCTTTGTCTCCACTACCTCCAATATCTTTAGAAGTAGATATATTTATTTGAAAAAGTTAGTTTATAAATTTTTGGTTGTATCATCAAGAGGCTTTAGATGAACAAGTTCTCTTTCCAGAGGACTTAATTTCTGTGAAGAAACCCATTTTAGATTTAGGTAGTCTGATTTATCTTCAATATTTTTTAATGCAACAAAATAAACCCTTTCATCATTATTTAGAAGAAGAAATCCATGAACTCTGCTGGTTCTTTTAGCATATCTTGCTCCAAGGTACAACGCTTCCTCAGGTTCTGATTTTTTTATAGAAATTCTGTAGGTTTTACCATATTCTAAATTATTAGTTTTCATTTTATATCCAAAAAGTTTCTATTTAACTGAACAATTTCATTATAACTGAAAAAATAAATCCAAAGAATCCAATTACTAAAATACCAAGAGCAGAAATTTTTGCAACAGTTTCGAATTCCTTTTTTGTTGGTTTTCTCATGGTAAACCAAACTCTTCTGCATTTACCAAAAAACTCTTTTGCTTTTCCCATAATTAATTTTAGTCAAAATAGTTTTTAAAGTTATTCAATTAAGAAATTTCCTTCAAAAGAACTTCAACTCTCGCTTTGATTCGTCTAATTAAATCTTCTCTCTTTTTATCTTCATTTCCATAATAATCCTGGATATTCCATTTAACGATTTTCTTTTTATCATTTTTTTCTATATCTCTAAAAATTGAAAGAGGCACATCATTGGCAACAATAATTATCACATCTGCCCACATTAACAATCTATGACTTAAACATCTTCTTTTTTTTAGGCAATCTCAGTCTAAATTTCTTCCCAGCATTTATTATTTGCCTATCCATTGGATGACCTGGAAATAGTCCTCCACTTTTTGCATTGTTTTTAGAATTTTTATTTAATTGATTAAATAGAGCTTCCGCAACCTTACTCCTAAATCTATTCCATTTGCAAACGAAAAGAATGTTCATAATTATTATCTAATCACTTTCAATAAACTCAATTCCCAATTCATCTTCAATTTCCTTGTGTCTAAGTTCTAAATCAGAATGTCCAAATATTTGTGAACTTTTAACTCCAGTCACAATTAAAAGAACTCTAATTGATCTATCCATATCTGGAGAAATCTTTGCACCCCAGATCATCTTAGCATCTGGGCTTAACTTATCTCCAACTGTTTTGATTATTTCTTTACACTCTTCTAAACTCATATCTGGCCCACCAATAATATTTACCAAAGCCCCACTAGCATCTGCAATATCCACGTCAAGTAATGGGTTTTGAATTGCTTTTTGAATTGCATCTCTTGCACGAGTTTCTGTATCTGATTCTCCCATCCCAATCAGTGAAACTCCCCCGTTAGTCATAACTGTTCTAATATCTGCAAAATCTAAATTTACTAAACCTGAAGTTGTAACCAATTCAGTTGTTCCCTTAACAGCATTTGTTAAAATTTCATCAGCAATCTTAAAAGCAGTATGCAAAGGTAATTCTGGAGCAAGTTCTAACAATTTATCATTTGGAATAACAATCAAAGTATCAACAACTGCTTGCAATCTTTCTAATCCATCCATTGCATTTTCAATTCTTTTTTGTCCTTCAATTGTAAATGGCATTGTCACAACACCAATGGTCAATGAACCTTGTTTTTTTGCCAGAGCAGCAATTACAGGAGCAGCACCAGTACCAGTTCCTCCCCCCATACCGCAGGTTAAGAAAACCATATCTGCACCAGCAATCTTTTTCTTAATATCAGCTTCAGATTCTTTTGCAGCTTCCTGTCCAACCTTTGGATTACTTCCAGCACCAAGTCCCTGAGTTAATTCTTTTCCAATTAGAATTTTATGATCTGCGTTAGCATAGAGTAAATCCTGAGCGTCCGTATTAACAGCAATTAATTCTCCTCCTTTAATCCCAATTTCTCTCATTCTAGAAAGCGAGTTATTTCCACCACCACCAATTCCAATAACCTTAATCTTAGCAGCTTGTTTCTTAATTATTTCTTCAAGCTCTCTATCAATCTCTCTAACCTCTTGAGAAATATTTGCAGTATCTCTCTGCGCCTCTTTATCGTAATAAGCATCCATGATTGGGAAAGAATTTCTGTCTTTATAAAAATTGTTGTGTTATTTTCTAGAGATAATTTTATTCGTTCTGAACTGTTTCTTCTTCTTTTTTAACAGCTTTCTCTTCTATTTCCTCAACAGAAACTTCAAGATTTAATAATTCTTTATATTTGTCCTTAAATAATACAATAAACTTATCCCATCCCTTGGGAGCTTTCATCTTTAGTGCTGTTCCTTCAATCTTATATTCAAAATTTCTTCTAAAGAAAAATTCATTAACGGCCATAATCTTATCGTTGATATTATCTATTTTTCTTAGAATGTTCAATTCATAGATAACATCTTTACCAGCCAGAGGATTGTTAAAGTCAACCATTACTCTTCCACCAGAAACAGTTAAAACTCTTGCAAGTTTTCCATCAAAATTAAAAACTGCTCCAGGAATAGGGTTAACCTGTTGTTGTCTAAATGTAACAAGAGGAAGCATTTGAATCATTTTTGGATCTCTCTTCCCAAATGCCTTGTCTGGAGTTAATTCTATTTTATATTCTCCAACTTCTTTTCCAATAAGGTAATCATCAATTGAATTAAGAAACATTCCTTCTCCAAGTGCAAACACAAATGGTTTTGCATCTCCTTTCAAGCCGGATTTACCAAGATCTTCTTTCTTATTAGAATCAAAAATTTCTCCGTCTTGCAGTTTTGCAGTGAATTCAACTTCAATAAAATCTTTCTTTTGTAAAGGCATAGAAAGAAAATTAAAACAAGGTTTATAAAATTAATGGACAAATAGCATCTAAATCTTTTATTCAATTATTTCTCCTCAACTAAAACTTTATAAACTCAATTTTTTTCCATACATTATGGTATTAAAAATCATTGATGCGGTAGAAGCAAGAGCTGGTGCAAATATTCTTCTTGAAGGTATTCCTTATACAGTAAAGAAAATGGATGTATCTAAAACAGGAAAGCATGGGCATGCCAAATGTAGAATTGAAGCAGCACATATGATTAATGGGAACAAAAAAGTTTTCGTTGTTCCAGGTCACGATAGATTTGAAGTTCCAATGGTTAATAAAAGTAAAGCTCAAGTTCTCTCAGTTAATGGAGACAAAGCAAGTTTAATGGATTTAGAATCTTTTGAAACAATAGAAATGGACATTTCTGAAGAAGCAAAGCCAGAAGTAGTTGAAGGTTGTAATGTTGAATACTGGGATATTGAAGGAATTAAAATAATTAAGAGGAAAGTCTAAATGGCAACTAAAATTATTGAAGCTCAAAATAGATTATTCAAAAATATTTTTGTTTGTAAAAATTGTAAGGCTAAGATAAGATCTGATTCTCAAAGAATTCTTAAGGGCAAGGTAAAATGTAGAAAGTGCAAATGCACAAGATTTAGACCAATTAAAAAGAAATAAATTCAATAATTGAATTTATTTCATGCAATTAATCAATTGAAAGAAATAAATCTAATATCTAACCGCCACTCTTTTAAACTCTCTTTTACTAATTAATCTAGGTGACAAAATGAATTTTATGATCTTAGATTTAATATTATTAGCCATTTTTTTAATTGCAATCGTTAGCTTTTTAATCATTAGAAGAAAAAATCTAAAGCGAGAGGGTTTACTTTTTTTATACAAAACAAATTGGGGAGTTAAAATAATAAAACACTTCGGTGAAAAAAATAAAAAACTTCTCAAGGTTCTGAGTCATGTTTCTGTTTGGCTAGGTTATGCTCTAATGGTAGGAATGATTTATCTATTCGGAAAAATAGTTTGGTTATATCTTTTTAATGCTGACGCTGTTAGAGCAATTAAGGTTCCTCCAATTATGCCTCTAATTCCATATCTTCCACAAATATTCAAACTAAGCTTCCTGCCCCCGTTCTATTTTACCTATTGGATAATAATTCTAGCAGTAATTGCAATAACTCATGAATTTTTCCATGGGATATTTGCAGCTGCAAGCAATGTAAAAACAAAAAAAACAGGATTTGGATTTTTTCCATTTTTCTTCCCAGTTTTTTTGGCAGCATTTGTTGAGTTAGATGAGAAGGTTATGACTAAGAAATCAAATTTTTCTCAGAGGGCAGTTTTGTCTGCAGGAACATTTGCAAATATTTTAACTGCAATATTAGGACTTCTTCTTCTCTGGGGATTCTTTGCAGCAGCATTTGCTCCAACAGGAATTGTTTTCGATGACTATGATTATACAATAAAAAATATTTCTAATATCACGATGATTAATGGGGTTACTCTCGTGAATCCTTCTTACTCGCAGATAGCAGGGCTAATCAAACCTGCTAATAACAGTATTTACATCGGGGATCAGGAATTTAAAAAAGTCACGGGGTTTTCTCAGGATAAAACTCTAATTGCTCTATACTATGAATCTCCTGCAATAAAAGCCGAGCTCTACGGACCAATTGTAGAGATAAATAATGCAAAAACAAATAGTTTAACTGCATTTCAAACTGAAATGGCAAGGTATTCTCCTGGAGATCCAATAACCATAACAACAATTGTGAATGGAGAAGAAAAAGAATATAATCTTTTCCTAGGACAAGATCCAACAAATAAAGATAAAGCCTGGTTGGGAGTTGCAGTCTATGAATCTCAAAAGGGAATTGTATCAAGCATTGTTTCTTTCTTTAGCTCCTACAAGGACCCACACATTTACTACCAACCTAAGGTTGAATGGTTCCAATTTGTCTACGACTTGCTGTGGTGGTTAATATTGATTAGTTTTAGTGTAGCATTAGTGAACATGTTGCCAATGGGTATCTTTGATGGAGGAAGATTCTTTTATCTAACTGTTCTAGCCATAACTAAAAAACCAAAAATAGCGGAAAAATCCTTCAAGGTTATAACTGCTGTTCTTCTGGCATTATTATTGCTGATAATGGTTTTCTGGGTTAAAGGAATGATTTAGTTTTTTTGGAATATAAATCTTTAAAAATATTCTAATTATTGAAAAATCATGGAAGATAAAAATAAACTAGAGATAATGTTAACAAGTAAAGAAAGAATAAAATCCAATTCGTCTCAAGTTTATTATGAAAACGGAGGACTTGCAAATCAAGAAAAGACTTTTTTATCTAGCAAGTTAAAAATATTGAACTACTTTAAACATGCTGAGATTCCACTTCTAATTGAAAGAGATGCTAGTATAAAAATAATTCCGAGAAGTTCAATATCCTATATTGAAATTTACCCGCAGACTGAATAAGCTCTTTTAGAATAAATTTAAAACTCCTTTCTACTAGTTTCTATAATGTCAAATGCTAGAAAAAGAATAAGAAAAGAAACCTATGAACCAGTTGGAAAACATTCAGCCGTGCAGCTGTGCACTTGGACAAAAAATTCTTTGAGGGATGAAGGAGAATGTTTTAAGCAAAAATTCTATGGAATTAAATCTCATCAGTGTTGTCAAATGACCTGTTCAATATTCTGTAATAATCGTTGTATCCATTGTTGGAGAGATATATCCAACGCTCAGGATAAGTTTCCAGAGAAATATGATTCTCCAAAAGAAATAATTGAATCAGCTATAAAAGCTCAGAGAAAACTTTTAACTGGGTTTAATATAAATCCAAATTCAAAAAGTAAACAGCTTTCTAAAGCCAATCAAAATAAATTAAGGGAAGCTCAAAATCCAACTCAATTTGCAATTAGTCTAACTGGAGAACCAACACTTTATCCAAAAATTGGAGAATTAATTTCTGAAATCAGAGCAAGAGATTGTACTTCTTTTATCGTGACCAATGGACTTCAGCCAGAAGTAATAAAAGATTTAATAAAAAACAATCAACTTCCGACGAGATTATATATTTCGGTAAATACTTCTAACAAAGAAGCATATCAAAAGTTTCATAGAAGTCTAAAGAAAGATGCCTGGGAAAAATTAAACGAAACATTAAAGTTAATTTCAACAATAAATCAAAAAAATAAAACTGTTTTCAGAATAAATCTAATCAAGGATTTAAATATGGATGACAAATTTATTTCAGAATTTGCGAATTTAATAAAGCTTTCAAAACCTGCATTCATAGAGATAAAGGGATTTATGTCCGTTGGGTTTGCAAGAGAAAGATTGGGCTATGAAAGAATGCCTCTGCATAGAGAGATATTCCTTTGGATAAAAAAATTAGAAAAAGAATTAAAAGGTACAGGGTATAAACTTCTTAATCAACATAAAATTTCTAGAGCCTATGTTCTAGGAAAAAATAAAGCTGATTTATTAATTAAGAAAGAGGATTATTAACTTACTTTTTATTATAGGCATGAGTGATAATCTTATACCCTATCATCGGATGTCTTATCCAAGCTAAACAACCACCAAATCTGCAAAGAGGATTATAAACTTCTTCACGTCCTCCAAGTTCTCTAAGATGTTCTTTAACATAACTATTTTCTTCCCCTTCTTTAGCAAATTCAAAATCTTTCAAAGCTAAATTATACCCTTTAACAATTTTTTCAATCATATCTTTAATAAATTTTAGAACTATTTAAATTATTCTTTTTGAAATTAGGGAGAATAAATTCCTTCATCAAATCCATATTCAAATTTTGCTATTAATCTTCTTGCTTCTAAAATTTCTTCTTCATTATTAGAAACTTGTAATGTACTAGTAGCTTTATCCACATGTTTGAAAATATTATTAATCTCTTCTTGAAATGCAAATTCTAGTTCTAATTCATAAGCAGTTAATAGGTTATGAGCTTTGCTCATTTCAATATGCTCTATATTTCCCATTTTCAAACTTGAGCTTTTTGCGAATTTTTCTAACTGAGATTCAGAATATATTCTTCCAGAAGGTAATTGAATATAACTTGATAAATTTTCTAAAATACGTTTGTATCCTTTATTTTCACATTCTTCAATGTATGCTCTAATTTCTTGAATATTCTCTATCATCTTTTAATTAAAACTAATAATATTTTGAAAATTAATTTTCAAAATATCTTTTTATTTCATCATAGCCTCTTTTAATCATAGGCTTATAATCATCGAAAGAAACCTTTGAGAATTTAGATAAGTTTGGTTCAATCAGAATTAAATTTTTTATATATTGAGCTTTTGCATTGGTTTGGTTTTCTATGAGATAATGAATTGTTGATCTAACAACTTTTAAATTTCCTTCAAGTAGTGAAAATAAACTTTGTTGTTCTTGATTATATTCATGTGTCTTCTTATGATTGATAACGTTGCAAGCAACCTTGATATTGTTCTCTTGGGCGTATTCTACTGGAAGATTTGAGAATACTCCACCATCAATGTAATATATACCTCTTATTTTCTTTGGTTTAAACAATCCTGGAACTGAAATAGAAGCCATTACAGCTTCATAGATGTAAACGTTATCTACCTTAGTAAATAGTTTTCCAAGACCTGTTTTAACATTTGTAGCCATAATTTTCAAATCGATTTGTGTGTCTTTCATTTTTCTGTTTTCAAATAACTTTTTCATAAAGCTTTTTAGGTGATCATAATCCTTTTTATTTTCTCCAAGACTTATTTTCATTTGATAAAATCCCTTAATTTTAACCTTGCTTGTTAACTCTTCAATTTCTTTAGAATTTTTACCGATTGCATAAAGCCCAGAAACAATGGCTCCCATGGAAGCTCCCAGAACTTCAACTGGTTTAATATTTTTTTCTTCAAGGTATTTAATAATTCCAATGTGAGAAATTCCATAGGCTGCACCTCCAGATAAAACAAGTGATACTTTTTTACCTCTTATTTGTCCTAAACTAAACTTTTTCATTTTCCTCTTCTACTTTTAATTCTACTCTATTACTTAAAAATATATGCCTTAGAATTAGTAATTTTTTAGTAGAGAGATTTTATTGATTATGCTTAAGATAATGATTAGCAGAAAAATATTCTCCTACCAAAAACGGACTAAAATACCAATGATTCTTAATATCTTTTTTTAATCTATTAGCTTCATCAACTTTTCTTTCGATTGTAGGCATATCTTTAATTTTGTGGGAAGTTTCATGTGCTCCATAAATATTAGTAAAGAGAAGAGAAAAACCTATAACTGTTGTTCCAAATACTTTTAGAAATAATTTAGGATCAAATGGAAATTCTGGGAAGTTTGAATCATCTCTATGATAAGAATTAAATAAAGGATTAAATGGTGGTGGGATAATTATCATTTTACAAATAAACAATTCCACTTTTAGTCAATGCAACAAATCTAACGCCCATTGGCAAATTAATCAATGCAGAAACCAATGCCATGTGCTCTTTTCCATCACCAGATGCAAGAGAAAGTGCAACTTCCATTCCTTCAAATTTACCTTTGAGCTTTGCTGATAATTCGTCTCGCAAATCAATTAATTTTTTATCCAAATCTACTTTAATAAACTCAAATGGTTTTTCAGAAGTAAAGGTTTTTGCAAAATCATCACCGATAATAAAAACCTTATCCCACTCAGAATGTTTCATTAAACCCGAAACCTGAGCCCAGGTTCCTTCTCCTTTTGAAAGCAGTGCAACTAATTCCATTTTATAATAATCTGTCTCCCCCATTTCCTCTTAATATGCTAGAACCATAATTACCCGAGCTTGAAAAATAATTCTGTACATGAGCATAATAAATCTCTCTTTCTCTTAGACTTTTTTTTGCTTCTTCTTCACTAATCTCTTTAATTTTATAACCTTTTTTTACCGAATATTCTCCATTTTCATTTTGAGCAAATTCGATGTTCTTAATTTCTTCCTGAGTTGAGGTTATACTTTCTAATTTTCCTTCTTTAAGTCTGAGAATATTAATTGGAGTTAAAATGAAAGAAGGTTTAGCATTTAATTCGGTTAATTTGAAATAAATCTCTTTTTCCATAATCTTGAATAATTATTTCTGTTTATAAGTATTATTGTAGTCTTTTATAATTTGAGGCATACTCATTTTTTATTTTCTTTATTTTTGTAAAAGCATTTATAGAAAGTGAGATCACTATATCTATCCTTATACCAATTTAAATAAGTTTTCTCATCAATTCCTTCTAAAAATTTTTCCATTTCTTCTTTAAATTTAAGAGGATTATTCATTTTAATATCAAGATACTTATTTAATGGACTTTGATTCATCCCATTTAAATTACATTCCCCTAGATGAGGACATGGCTTATAATCTCCAATTCCATCCATGCCAAACATGCAAGTATATTGTTTTTCCATAATCTTTTTTTCTTTTCAAATATATTTAAACTTTTAGGTAATAGAGTTATCACTATCCTTAAATCAAATTAACATTTTAGAAAAATGAAAACAGATAAAAGTAGTAGAGAGGATTCCTGATTTACTAAAAAAACAATTGAAGCTTTTAGTAGCTCTATGCTAAAATTTTCGCCGAAGCTTAAATCTTACACAAGAGTTCTATCGACGTCATCTTTTATGACGGCCTTAATTGTCTCGTTTTGCGGATGACTTCGAGCTTAGATGCATTCAGCTCTTATTCATTCAATGCGTAGCTATGCAGCCTACCATATGATAACTGCTCACCAGAGGCATCCAAGTTCCGTTCCTCTCGTACTAGAAACTTGTTCCACTCAGACAATAACACGCCTAGTAGATATTATACAAACTGTCTCGCGACGTTCTTAACCCAGCTAACGATCCCTTTTAATGCGTGAACTCCGACACCCTTGCACGCTGCTGCACGCGCAGGATAGGGAGAGCCGACAGCGAAATACCAAACCGCTCCGTCAATACGGACTATCGGGAGCGACCAGCTTATTATCCTTGGGGTAACTTTTCTATCAGACACGGCTTCTATTAAAAAAGCACGTGGGTTCACTAGGCCCAGCTTTCGCTTCTGCATTTCTTGCTTTTCAAAATACAGTTAGACAAGCTTTTGCCCTCGCACTCAACTCTAGATTTCCAAGCTAGATGAGCTTGTCTTTGGGTCCTATCGATATCTTTTCGACAGGGCGCCGCCCCAGCCAAACTGCCCGCCTGCTGGTGTCCTCATTAAGAGTAAGCAATTTTAGGAAAGATGAGTAGTATTACACTTTCGCTCCACAACCACCGAAATGGTTGCTTCGATGCTCCTACTTATTCTAGGCATCCCTAATAAAATCACAACAGCAAGTTGCAGTAAAGTTCCACAAGGTCTTAACTTCCCACTAGGTGTCTCCGGTCTGTGCACCGGACTAATATTTTCAGAAGGTCCCAACCAGGGACAGCGACAACCTCGTTAAACCATTCATGCACGTCGCCATTCAGACGACAAGGCATTACGCTACCTTAAGAGGGTCATAGTTACCCCCGCCGTTTGATGGACCTTAGCTCCCTTGAAAAGGAGTTTGAGACACCACCACTGGGCAGGTCTCACCACGTATACAAGTCTTTTCAGATTAGCACGTGGCTACGTTTTTGGTAAACAGTCGGGCCATCCTAGTTACTGTGATCTACCGATGCATGCACATTTCTGGAACACACAAAGATAGACATCCCTTAAGCCGAAGCTACAGGACTAATATTGCCGAATTCCCTTGATTGGTTTATCCTTACACGTCTTAGCCTTCTCAGCTAGGGCACCAGTGTCGGTTGTGGGTACAGTTGATTAATTTAAGAATTAAATCTTTTCACTGGCTCCTGGAATCAGCAACGAGTCGTCAAATTCTTCTGCGTCTTAGGATTACCCTCGACAGATTTCTTTGATTAAATGTTCTTTCGAACACTTGCTTATCCGGAAGCGAATTTAATTATGTAAAAACTAATCAGTGCAGGAATATTAACCTGCCATCCATCGTTGTGTTCAGTTAAGGCACAACTTAGGTACTGACTAACCCTTGGCTAACATATATGGCCAAGGAAACCTTACCCTTACGACGTTTTGCATTCTCAGCAAAATCACATCCTACTATTACCAGGATTCTCATTGCTTTTCGCTCCACGCTTTCTCTCGAAAACGATTCTACGCAAAAAGCACGCCTACTTACCAGAACACTCGCTCTCGAGTGCCTCCAAAGTATCGGTATTCTACTTAGCCCCGTCCATTTTCAGGGCTCTGAACCTCAATGGGTGAGCTGTTACGCTTTCTTTAAATGGTAGCTGCTTCTAAGCTTACATCCCCAGTGTCTCAGGTTCAAAACACCTTTTGTTACACTTAGTAGAAATTTTGGGACCTTAACTTTGGTCTCCCTTGTTCGGGTCTCGTGACAATATCTTACATACTGCCACTGTTTCTTATTTTATGCAGTTAACAGATTCTGAGTTGGAAAGAGTTCCGTAAGCGATAGCCCCTGCAAACTCCATCCGTACTTTACGCCGTTAACAAACGAAATAAGGCTATACGAAGGCATATTTCAGTAGGAACCAGCCATTGCCAGATTAGATAGGCTTTTCACCCCTATTCTCAAGTCATTCGAGTGTATGTACGCAACACCGGTTCAGCCCTCCATCCTCCTTTCGGAAGACTTCAGCTTGCTCAAAAATAGATCATCTGGCTTCAGGTCTGTCTCATGTGACTTAACGCGTTTTCACACTTGCTTTCGCTTCGGTTACTCAACATAATTGATTAGCCTCGCCACACAAGAAAACTCCCTGGCTCGTTTTTCAAAACGTACGTTACAACCCCTACATGTAGGGGCAGTAACTAACTGTAACTGTCAGATTTCAAGTCTTTTCACACTCTGTTATGAGTACTTTTCAGCTTTCCCTCGCGGTACTAATGCGCTATCGGACTTTGGTTTTATTTAGGGTTAGCAGTTAATCCTGCCATATTCGGACGCCCAATTCAGGACGCCCTACTCGTTGAAGAACATCATATTACCTTCCTCTAAGGGGCTATCACCCTCTAAGGCCCTGCT
The DNA here is from genome assembly GCA_903831045.1 of uncultured archaeon. Taxonomy (GTDB): domain Archaea; phylum Nanobdellota; class Nanobdellia; order Pacearchaeales; family GW2011-AR1; genus GW2011-AR1. The sequence continues at coordinate 23,321 of CAIKWG010000003.1, forward strand.
TTCCAGCAGAGTTTGAGTCAATAACTTAGATATTTACCTTCACCACATCTCTAACCTCGTTTCCAAGGCAGATTCGGTTTGCCCTCTTCCCTTTTCGCTCTCTGCTATTAAGGGAATCACTTTATGTTTTCTTTTCCTGCTGTTACTAAGATGTTTCAATTCACAGCGTCTTCTCCCATCTCTGGGTGATTCAGGTATCTCCGGATCAAAGTTTGCATGCAACTCCCCGAAGCTTATCGCAGCTTGCCACGCCTTTCGTCGAAACCAAAACCAAGCTATTCGTCTAACAGTATAGATTAGATGTGTTTTCCTAGTAAGGAAAACCTCTCTACTACTTTTATCACTGAACATTAAGAATACCAGGATGCTCCCTAGTATTCAAATGAATATGTTCTCAAATAGATCCCGAAAACTTTTCGGAACCTGTTTTTCACATCTGAAAATTTTCAGATTTTTTTGTGAATATGATAGTGATGTTTAATATTCGATGATTTCTACTTTCTTATCGAGGTAATGTTCCATTCCGTGTTGAACTGTCTTTATATAATGTGAGTATGAATCTAAATAATCTGTTCCTTCTGATAAAATGTTCATCCTTAATTTTCCTTTAATTTCATCTGAAATTTCAAATCTAATAACTTTGACTTTTTCATTTCCAATTTCATCTACTTCTAATCTTCCTTCTGATTTTCCGTCAATTATTATTTCTAAATTTTTTTTCATTTTGTTTTTCCTTTAATTTAATTAGAAAAAATTCAATGGACCCGCCGAGAATCGAACTCGGATCTCATGCGTGCAAGGCAAGTGTTCTACCATTGGACTACGGGCCCATAACGCCTTCGAGCGTCCATAAAAAAAGCCCGTGGCCTTATATAATTTTTTCTAATAAGATGAGTATGTAGAAACAGAGTCATAACGAACATTGTAAAAATATTAGGAGGTGATCCATCTGCAGGTTCCCCTACAGATACCTTGTGACGACTTAACCTACCTCATCATGCTAAGGTTCTCCTCATAAGAGTTTCACCATAGTATAACTCGGTTGGTTTGACGGGCAGTGTGTGCAAGAGACAGTGACATATTCACCGGACGTTGATAACATCCGATTACTACGAATTCCAGTGTCATGAAGCTGAGTTACAAGCTTCAATCTAGACTAAGATAGACTTTAAGAGATTGGCTTCACCTTTCGGTGTTGCATCCCATTGTATCTACCATTGACGCGCGCGTGTTGCCCAGGGGATTAGGGCTGTACTCACCTAACGTAGCCCGTACTTTCATCCTGGTTACCCAGGCAATCTGTATATTGTACACTTAGTAAATATACACACGGGTCTTGTCTGTTACCTGATTTAACAGGTCACCTCACGGCACAGACTGACGTCGGCCATGCAACTCCGCTCAGCGTGTCAGGTAAGCCCTTTAGACTGACCTTCATCCTGCTGTCGCTCCTGGTGAGGTTCACGGTGTGGAATCTAATTGAACCGCACGCGTCACTCGTTGTAGTGTCTCCCCGCCAATTCCTTTAAGTTTCGGCCTTGCGACTATACTTCCCAGGTAGCACACTCTCCGGCTTCCCTTCAGCACCAATACCTCTCGAAGAGGTACTAATGTTTAGTGTGCAGTGTTTACTGCTAGGACTACACGGGTATCTAATCCGTTTTGCGCCCCTAGCCTTCATCCCTTACTGTCAGAACTGTTCTCGGAAGATGCCTTCGCTATTGTGAGTCCGTTTAAGATTAACGCATTTTACCGCTACTTTAAACGTACTTCTTCCGTCTACCAGTCTCTAGCTTGGTAGTACTTCCCGCGCGCCCTACATTTGAGATATAGGATTTCACAAGAAACTTATCAAGCAAGCTACGGATGTTTTAGACCCAATAAAAATGGCTGCGACTTGGACCGCGGGTATTACCGCGGCGGCTGGCACCCGTCTTACCCAGTCCTTATTCGCCAAACTTTTTACATTTGGCAAAAGCATTCCATATTGGAACGCACTTTGACTCAAACTGTCACACTTTCGTGTATTGCAGATGATTCCTAACTGCTGCACCCCGTAGGGCTGGGAATAGTGTCTAAGATTCCCTCTCAGGGCCTCTCCGCTAAGAGCCCTTACGGATCATCGGCTTGGTGGGCTATTACCCCGCCAACAACCTAATCCGCCGCAGCCCCATCCTTAAGCGCGAGTTTGAGAGATAAGTCATTCCAGGGCATATCTCCTATCAAGCGTTAACCTCAGTTTCCCGAGGATATTCTTGACTTAAGGGCAGGTTAGCTACGTGTTACTGAGCAGTTCGCCTTCTCACTTTCGAAAAAGAAAGAAAAACTTGCATGTCTAAGCGCAAGTCAAAGAGCCGCAGCCGCCAGCAGGATCAACTGGAATTAAACAACTTCATATTTCCGTCGATAAATCAACAGAATCCATTGCGCGATTTGTTTCATAAGATTACAAATCACTTCACACAATCTCCTACCATAGGCTGTATTTACAACATTTTATATTATAACGCAGCTTATCACTAAAAATTATTATGAGAATTAATAAATTAATTTCAAGATGAGTTTTAGAATAAGCTAACTGCTTCTACATACATCATACCTTAGACTGTTTTAAGTGTATTAAGGCACTCATCTTAATTAATAAATAACTCAAAAAGATTTAGTTTATAAATCTTTCGTTGATGTTTTGCTTTTTTGTCGTCAGAAAAATAATAAATGCAAAAAAACAAGAAATTTTAAAAATCCCCCACACTTTTATCCTCTATGACAGACGCAAATTATATTCAACAGCGAATGAATGAGATACAACAGGACCAGAGTTTCTCGTCGGTATTGGGTCAAATTCTTTCAGGAAAAGCAGGTTACAAACCTGTTATTGAAATGAAAAAGATTCCCATCAAGTGCAAACAATGTGGACTCATACTCGAAGAACATATGAAATTCTGTTGGGAATGTGGAACAAAGATTGAGAAACCCGAGAAAGCAAATCAGCCATAAACTCTTTTTCTAGTTTCATCAAGAGATAATTTTTTAGGATAATCTAATTTCATAACATTCTTAACATTTCCCTCAACATCAATTTCCCAAATTGGATAGCCTTTAGAAAAGATAGCTTCAGCCTCTCCAAAAACTCCAAGCCCCCACATTCCATCTTCAAAAGGTAGAAATATTCCTGCATTCATTTTAGGAAGAACAATATCAAAATAATATTTCATTCCGTTTCCAAGTTCTTCTTTCCAAATTTTATAATTCTCTTGATGATGAAGTTGATTTGGATTTTCTAGATAATATTCTGGAAATTCTTTTTTAATTATTTCCGCAAGTTCTCTTTCCTTATCGGTGTTGTAGAAATTAACAGGATGTCCAAAATAGATTGAAGGATATTTTATCAAAGATTCAGTTAAAGCAATTCTCTCTTTTATTTTATCAGAATGTTGTTTCATTTTATTTTTTTAAGTAGGCTGTAACAGTTATTAGTTCTTTACTGTTATCCCATCCTCCTCTTAAAGGCATTCCATATTGTCTATAAGAAACCCTTTCATGGGCTTCAGCTACAAATAAATAATCTACTCCTAAAGATTCCATCTTGTTTGCATGGATTTCAATTCCTAATTCGTCAATTGTTTCTGTTCCAAAATGAATTAAATCTCTAGGGTTAACTTCAATTTCTGTGGGAATAATTTTATCTTCTACTACTTTTGCTTCAAGAAAACTTTTTTTATCTCTAACTAAATATTTTATCATTTTATTTTTTTAGATATTCACTCTTATGTTTCTTTTTTAGATAAGCTGTTATGTCCCTGATTGTTTCTGAACGTGTTCCACATGGTCCAACTGAATAAATTATTTTTTCATGTTCTCCGGAAAAGAATAGATAGTCTATCCCTTTTTCTTCCATTTCTTTTGCATACTCTTCAAGATTATTATCATTAACCAAATCAGTTCCAAAATGGACTAACTCTTGAGGATTAATTTCCACTTTTGTTGGATGCATGAGACATGCAAAATATTCACATTCCAAAAAATTTCCTTTTTCTCCTCGTACTAAATATTTTATCATTTTATTTTTTTAAGTAAGAAGTTACTCCTCTTATGCTTTCTGATTGTAAAAAATCTTTAGGAACACTATATTCTGGATCATTGCATTTTTCTACTTTATGTTCAAAACTTCTAGAATATTCAGAAAGAAGAATATAATCCACTCCCTGGGTTTTCATATTCTCTGAGTAAGCATATAAATCCCAACCATTGGTAATAATATCAGAACCAAAATGAACTAAATCTCTCGGATTAACTTCAATTTTTGTAGGACTTATTATTACTCTTTCAGCACTATTTTCTACTATAGCCTCCAAAAAATTTCCCTTTTCTCCTCTAACTAAATATTTTATCATTTTATTTTTTTAAGTAGGCTGTTACCGCTCTAAGCTCTTTACTAGATATCCAGCTTCCTTCAACAAATCCTAATTGTTTATATGAAACCTTTTCATGAATAGGAGAAAGAAATAGATAATCTACTCCTAAATTTTCCATTTTTGTAGCATATGCTTTTATATCTGAATCCTTTATTACTTCTGTCCCAAAATGTAGTAAATCTTGTAGACTAACTTCATTTCCTGTAGGTACAAATTTAGGTCCATTTTCAAGGTTAGCTTCTAAAAAGTTTTTTTTATTTCCACGTATTAAATATTTTATCATTTTAATAAAAATTCTTCTGAATGTAAGAAGTTACCGCTACCATAGTTTTAGAAGTGAGTGATGAACCATTGTAAACCTTATGTTGCATATTGTTTACTAACTCTTCATTTGGAGAAACAAATAGATAATCTACTCCTTCTTTCTCCATTTTTTCTGAGTATTTTTTTAAATCAGAACTATTAATTATGTCCGTTCCAAAATGGAATAAATCTCCAGTTTGAAAACAACATTTATTCTCCAGAGGAATAAACTTATTCTCTTCTAATTTAGCTTCCAAAAAAGCTCCTTTTCCAAATCCATTTTTACTTCTAACTAAATACTTCATAATTTCATTTAATCCAGAACCTTTTTAAGCATTTATGTAAGAAAAAATATATTTAGTAATCTTCTGAATCTTCTTCGCCAGAAGTCCACCAATCTAGTTCAGGGATGTCTGCTTCTATTCCTCTATTCTTGCAATAGCCCTTAGCTAAAAGATAATAAATTAATCCAATACTCTTTGGACTTTTATTGTTTCCAATTATAATTTGATCAACGCCGTGTGCAAAGTTATTTGTTCCACAAATCATTAGAACTTTTTTCTTTACATCTAGAGTATCTTTCAAAGCATTTTTTTCAAGCCAATGGTCTGTAATAATTGTTAATTCATGTTCAAAGAAATTTTCTAAGTTAGTATTTGTTAAAATTCCTGCAGGATATTTCTTTGTGAAAACTCTAATTCCAGTTAATTCGCTGAACTTCTTTGCAACATTCCAAGCAGATTGTCTTCTACAAACTAAAATAACATCTTCAGGTGCAAATTTAGAAAGATATGCAATTCCTTCTTTTAATTTTTCATCAATTAAATCTGTATTAAAAATTGCTAATCCATCCGCTCTTCTTCTATAAACAAAAGGTTTCATATCTGGAGTCACAACTCGTGTTCCAAGATAAATTCCTGTCTTAACATAATCATCAAGAGGTACAAGCATATCTGCTTTCTTCTTTGCTTTAATTTCTTCCTTAAGAGCTTCAGTGTCAACTCCACCTTCAACTTTTTCCTTTAATTTTTCAAGTTTTTCTTGAATCTTTTTCTTTTTCTCTGTTTTTGTTGCTTCAAGAGATTCTGCCTCAGCAGCTTTTACTAATGCTTCGCCAGATAATTCTCCATCAGGAGTAGCTTTAATCTCTTCTTTCTTCTTTGCCATATTCATTATCAATAAAATTAGTTTATAAAGATTGTGATGGACCAAACCAAAAGATTTATTTATTTCTCAATTAAGCTTAAATTATGGGAAAAGAAGAATTAAAAGAACTTATGGGAGAATTTTGGATAAATCTTAAACGGGATTCTAAGACAAATTACATCATCTGTCCAAATATGAACTGTGATGGATTTTCCAAAGATAATTTACAATGTACTTCTTCTGGAACCTATGTTCCAGCTTGTCCAGAAAAGGACAAGGGTTTTAGAGTTTTGCATTGCCATTGGGGTCATCCAACCAAGCTCCCTCTTGATGAATGTGAATGGTGCAGAGTTGATTGTCGTGAGGATAATTGCCATTCTTCAAATTTCAATTTAATGAGTGGAAAATATTCAAAAATACCTCTTGAATTATATGACGAATTTTTGGAAAAAGAATTTGTTAGTAAATTATAAGAATTGTGTTAGAATTTTAATCTTTTATATTCTTCTCAATCTCAATCAATCTCTTTATTTTGGCCTCACGTTCAGGTCCGGTTATTCCGCATTTAATAAAATCAGCTTCAAATCCAACAGCTAAATCAGCAAGGATATTCTCTGAAGTTTCTCCACTTCTATGAGAAAAAATCATTTTAATCTTGTTTGCTTTAGCTAATTCAACAACTCTCTTAACTTCCATCAATGAACCGCACTGATTAGGTTTAACAATTAGAGCGTTAATTGATTTCATGTCTATTGCTTTCTGTAATCTTTTAGAATTTGTTACGGTCAAATCATCCCCCACAATTAATCTGTCCGGAAATTTTTCAAGCAAGCTTGCAAATGCTTTGAAATCTTCTTCTTCAAAGGGATCCTCAATATATCTAATATTAAAGTTTCTTAACAAATTAAGAAGATAAAATAGCTGTTCATCCGCAGTTCTTTCTAGCTTTGGATTGGAATAATAATATTTTTTTCTTTTATGAAATGAAGATGAAGCAATGTCAATTCCAAAATCAATTTTAAATGAACTTAAAATTTCCAAAACTTCTTTATCCCCAAGCGAAGTAATCCAAGCATCTTCATCATTTTTCTTGCTAGAAAACTTTTTGTCTTTTTTCTTTATTAAAAATTCAAGTTCTTTTTTTATTTTCTTATTTAATTCAAATCCAGCTTTAGCTCCCACCGGAGGAATAAGTAAAAATTCTTGAAAATCAGGCTTTGTTCCATCGGTTGTAGAATGCAAACCTCCTCCAATGCAATTTCCAACTAATCTAGGAATTTTTTTAGAATTTGGATTAATAATCTCCCAAATTTCTTTTTTTTGCTCTTTTGCCATTGCTTTCAAAGCACAAGATTCAAGTGCAAAGAGAGTATTAGCACCAACATGTCCTTTTACAACATCTTCAATTCTTCGTAGGTCATCAAATTTTTCTAGAACATCTGTAGAAAAATATTCACTTAGTTCCTTAATTTTTTCAATATCTCCTTCAAGATTATTTTTATAGGATTTAGCTTCATATTTTCCCTTGGATTTGCCATTTGGAGCAGAAGAACTAAATTTCCCAAAATCTGTTTGAACAGAAATTTCTATTGTAAAATCCCCCCGAGAATCCTTAATTTTTTTAGCACCTACTTTCTGGATAATCATAAATTAGAAAGTAAATCAAGATTAATAAAGTTTATGAGAGGAGTTTATTCTTCTCTTTCATTATCGCCAACAACAGTTTCTTCAATCTCATCTTCAGGACTTGCCATAGCCATTATTTCGCCTTCTTCAACAATTTCCTTTTCTTCCTCTTCTTCAGAATGTTCTTGATCAGATTCGCTCGGTTGTCTAACAACAACTCTCTTTAAACCTTCATCCTTTCTTTCTGGGAAAGGTTTTTTAATAGAAATAGGTAGAGCATTTGACATTAATTCAACTTCAGCAATTTTAATTGCATCAAAATGTAATTTTTCTAAATCTTCGTCGCTAATCTTAATTAAAAGTGGAGCATTCATAGCAATTTGCAGAGCCCTAGCACCAATAATTCTTGCTCTCTCGTATTTTGTAAATGTTTGTTCCATGTATTATATCAAATTTTGTTTATTTTAAAGCCTTTTCTATTTTCTTTTCAAGCTCAACTACTGATTTTGCAGCAATATCAATAACATCTTTCATAATTTCAAAGTCAATTGCATTAGATTCTCCTTTCTGAATCGAAGAAATAACTCCGCCCTTAATTCCAAAAGTTACTCTAGCATCGCATAAATCTTCTTCTTCTCTTGAAGGATCAACTAAAAAGCTTTTTCCAACTTTATGAACAGTGATTGTAACAGGCATTTCTTTTTCCAATGGTAAACTCTTATCAGTCATATGTTTGTAATCTGCTTTTCCTGTTTCTTCATTATAGCCCGGTATTTTTGCAATTTTTAAAGCAGCAACTGCTCCGATTCCAGCAGCATCTAATAAATTACCATCGTCATTTATTGAATAAATATCAACATAAACATTCCAAACTTTTTCTCCTTCGGTTATACATAATTTTTCCATTTGTATAAATTTACTTTCTCTAATATATCTATCAATTAATCTACCAACTTCAATTGCAGGGAATTTAGGAGGTCCAGCCTCGTATCTAGGTGAACTTAAAGGTAATAATTCTGCTGTAACAATTAAATTTCCTTTATCTGCAGAATCTGGGTAAGGAGTTCCAACATCCATCTTAACTCCAACTAGAACTTCACTTTCACCAACTTTAACTCTTACAGAACCTTCGGCCTTATTACTAATACCCTTTTCAATTACAATATCTCTAAATTCTAAAAGGTCTCTTTCGTCAAATCTTTTTCCGCTTTCTAAATATTCTCTTATTCTTTCTCCAGTTGTTCCGGGAGTTGTCATAACTTTATCCATTTTAATTAAAAGCCTCCTTTAGTGCTTTCTTTTGAATTTCATAAATTTCTTCTATTGCTTTTTTACCGATGTCTAAAACTTCTTTTAATTGTTCTGGTCCAATTTTTCCATCCAACTGAAGATGAGTAATCTTTCCATCAGGAGTCATTGAAACAGGAATATCTGTAGGTCCTTCTCCTTCTTCAAAATCTTCTTCTTCTTTTGTTAAATCAACAACCAGTGTTTTGTCTAATTTTCCAACAGAAACACTACAAACTAGATTTTTCATTGGAACTCCAGCGTGAGCCAAAGCCATTGAAGCAGCGTTTATTCCTGCACATCTTGTTCCAGCATCTGCTTGAATAATGTGAATAAAAATATCAATAACTTGTCCTGGGAATTTGTCTAACATTAAAACAGGTTCAAGTGCCCATTCAGTAATCTTACTAATTTCTGTACTTCTTCTGCTTGTTCCTGGTTTGATTCTATCAGAAACAGAGAAAGTCATCATATTATAAGAACATCTCAGAACACCCTTTGCAGGATCTTGTTGATGTTGAGGATGCATTTTCTTTGGACCATAAACTGCTGCAATAGCGATTGTGTCTCCAGATTGATAAATTGCACTTCCATCTGCATTTGGAATTACTCCAACTCTTGCTTTGATTGGTCTTAGCTCATTAAGCTTTCTTCCATCCGGTCTCTCAAAATTTTCTGTTTTTTTTGCCATTTTATTCGTCGTCCTCCAAATCTTTTGAAACTTCTCTCTTAGGGGCAAGTCCGCCTTGCGATTTGAACCAATTTTCAACTTCTTCAGTTAATCCTTCAATATAAGATTTTTCTACAATGTGCATAATTGCTTTTTTTGCTTTTAATTCTCCTTCAATTGAATCTCCCTCGATTAAAACTCTTCCGTTTTGTCCCACAGTAATATCGCATCCAGTATTATCCTTAATTAAATTAATCATGCTTCCTTCTTTTCCAATAACTCTTGGAACTTTATTTGGATTGATTTCAAAAATTAAACCTTCATCAATTTTTCCAAGTCCTTTAGCTTTCAAGGATAAATCGATTCCTCTTTTGTTCATTGACCAAATCTTAGCAACAAGCATATCTCCAATATCAAAAACTTCTTCCAAAGCATCTTTATTTACATATTGTGGAACTTCCATAACTGTTAAGAATGCATTTTCAGGAGCACCAATATCAACAACCCATCCATTAAAAGTAATATTTTCAATCTTTCCAATAACTACATTTCCTCGTCTTGGAGAATAGGTCCCTGACACAGGAATTATTTTTAATAATTTGTTTGCTTCTTCAATAAGTCCATATTTAAGAGCGTAAATCTTTCCTTCTCGTTTTTCTGTCCATTCTCCTGGCAAATAATCTTCACCTTCAGCAATAATCTCTCCAGGTATGGCAATTTTTCTTTCTGTCATTTTCTATAAATAATTTCAATTAATCTCCTTTTTAAAGTATTCGTTTTTCTTAATATGATTGGGGGATAAACTATTTCGAGCTTTAGGGAAATAATTATTTTGTTTTTTTTCAAAAGAATAATAAAACCTTTGTTTATCTTCTCTATTTTTTTCTGCTTTGTAAAGAGGTTTTTCTAAGAGAATTAGATTTTCCATATTAAACTTTGATAAATCACTTAGAATAAAGGCATAACCTAATAATAATCTTCTTAAACTACTCATCTTATTCTTTTATTTCTGCAGTCAATGCACTTCCGTGTGTCATTGAATTTAATTTGTCATAGAACTCCATAATTAATCCTGCAGGGATGCTTACAATAACTTCTAAACTTCCATCATTAAGCCAGTTCTCTTTTTCAAGATATTGAGCAAGTAGACCATAAACCTTTCCAGTTTGAATTGCAGGTACGGTTATTTTGATTCTTTTCTTTTCAACCTTAATTGGAAGAATTGTATTTAGTTGTTCTAAAATTGAAGCAAGTTGATTTTCTATTGGCGTATTCTTAATAATTACCTTTGCTTCTTCAAGAGCATTCTTAATTCTATCTGGAGAATGTGGCCTATTGCTCTGAGGGTCAATCGCATTTTTAACCAAGAAATCTACAACTTGTTTAACTCTCTTTTCTCTTTCTTCATCTCTATGTTCTTGGTCAACTGAAATATCCCCCTGTTTAACAATTAATTTTCCAACTTCAACTGGATTGCTTGTTCCAAAAGCAATTTCTAAATCGTTTTTAGAAGCAACATCTCCTTTTTTAATATCAAGAAATACTTTGTCAATTTCAAGTGCAAAATAATCTGTTTTACCTTTTTTAAAATTAAGAGCAGTATCCATATCTACCAAAACTTCAAAATGTTCTTTTCCTTTTCTTATTTTTGCAGTTGTTTGACTCATTTCAATTCTTCAATTTCCTTCCCTTCTAATCTAGTGATTTTGCCTTCTTTTCCCTCGATGTAAACCAATTCAAACTTATCAATTTCGAATTTGTCAGTTTTCATTTCTTTGAATAAATCTAGAGCAATTTTAACACCCTTTTTAATTGTTAAATCTTTTTTATATCTCTCCCTAAGTTTGTCTCTAATCTTTTCATCATTTTCTCCAATTGCATTTGTATAATATTGAAAATAATTTCCAGTAACATCACTTACATATAGGTTACCTTTTTCTTTATTTATTCCAGCAATCATTAGTGAAGCTCCAAAGGGTCTTGCTCCGCCATATTGAGTAAACTGCTGTTTTAGATGAGAAATTTCTTTAATTATTAATTCTGTTTCAATGGGAGAATCATAGGTTAATCTATTTTGTTGAGAAAGTAGTTGAGCCTTATCAATTAAAACTCTTGCATCAGAAACAATTCCAGCAACACTTGCAATGATATGGCTGTCAATTTCATAAATCTTGGTTGCAGACTCTTTTACTATCAGTTTATCTGTAAGTCTTTTATCTGCTAGAATAAAAACACCATCTGTACATACCATGCCTATACTAGAACTTCCTAGCCTAACTGTCTTCTCAGCATATTCTACCTGTAAAAGATGTCCATCTGGAGAAAACATAGTAGCAGCTCTATCATAACCCATTTGCTGATGTTGCATGTCTATTGGCATATCCATTTTTAGAATTTGATAATAATTTATCTCTCCCTTATCCTATACTTTAATTTGAAGAACAAACTATTTTTAAAGTTTTGGGTTTAATTTTTACAAAAATATAATCTTTTTATACTCATTTTTCCATCTGATTCAATGAAAACAGAGCCAATTTTGGAGATAATTGGAGGACTTATTGGAATAGCAATTGCAGTTATATCAATTCTAAACAATAATTTTTTCACACTATTTTTTGTGATAGTTTCAGCAATTATTTTTCTAATTTTTAAGATTGTAGAGAGATATCAATCAAAGAGATCAATTTCTTAATCCCTTTACAGTTCCGCTTACTTTCACAACTTCTATCTTTTCAGGCCAGACAGCAAAGCTTGCTCTAACGTGTTCTAGAGACTCTCTGTTAATGCATATTATTCCAGAATTTCCCTTATCCTCAATCCAAGATAGAGCTGCCTTAGATAATCCTAAAACTCCAATAAAATCTTTGATTGAGTAGTTTACATTCTTTTTGATATCTTTTCCTCTAACCAAAAGATACCGTTTATTTTCTCTATGAGCAGGTTTCAGTGCTTTCATATTATATCCAAGAATTTTAAGTTATTAAATTTAATCTCTAATCTTATCTCTATTCTCATAAAGGAATTTTTTTATGGTTCCTTTGGGTACGCAAAGAATAGCGCTCTGATAATCAACTTTAGGGTTATCATTGTTCATTAATTCATAAAAATATCTCTCACTAAAAATAGAATTAGTCATTGGGTCTGAACCAAGATGTGCATCCAAAAAATTTCCTTTATCTAAAAATCCAATATGAACTCCTTCCTGCAAAAAAACAAATCCGGAAGATTCTTCTAAAAACTTTTTGAATAGAGGATTTCTAAAATTTCTATCTGTTACAAGATAATCTACTGGAAATTCATATTCTCTAGTCTTTATTTTTTTATAAAATCTCCAGTGTAAAACTTTTTTTCAGCTCCATAAAAATATTCGCGAGAAGTATCCTGTGTATTTTCGGCAAGATAAATAGTTTCAAAGCCTTTCTTTTTCAAAAAGTCTGAAATTTGTGAAGCCCTTGAAAGGGATGCTAGATGAAAATTTCTTTTTTGTGCTCTTGACATGGATTCAAGCATAAACGAAGTGCAATCAATTGGTTTTAATCCTTCTTTCATAAATTCTTTTGCTTTTTTCTGATTATAAAATAAATGATCTTTCATCAGGAATGCCGCTCCAAAATATTCCAAACTGTCCAAAAAGGTTTTAACTTCTTTTTTGCATTCCTCTTTTTCTGGAGCATATACTTTTTTACCCTCGACCCATTCAGAATTTTCTAGTTGGATTCCATTCATTCTATTCAATCTCATTCTTTCATATTTTTTTTCTGGAGTTGCCAGTTCTGAATTATACTCCTGGATTAAACATATCAAATCTGCATTTTCCTCTCTAGTTTTCTTTTCTTTTTTATAAATATCCTCAGCAGAGACTAATGTTTTTTCTAGAAACTGACTTGCCTTTTCATTTATTGTAGGGATTATAGAATCTTCTGGGGGTAATACTTTTTGTCCTTTAATACCATTGAATGGAACAGAATAAAGAACCTCAGTGTTTCTTATCCCATTTTCTTCTTCATGAATGTCTACTAATTCTAATGTTAAAGAAGAAAATGGAACGCTATTTACCTTTCTTTCATATCCGCCTGGACTAACAAATGAAAGTCCTGCAATTAAAGCTATTTCCAAGCCTAGTTTTGCTAGCTTCATAAAAAGTGGGAGTCTATGAATTTTTTAAGTATTTGTGTGTTGGTAAATTATATAAACCAATTCTTCATTTTATAATCGAAATGGAAATATGTACAGTTGGCGGTTTTGAAGAAGTTGGAAAAAATATGACTGCCGTTAAAGTAGGGGAGGATGTTTTCTTGTTTGATGCTGGTCTTTATTTGCCCGGAGTAATTGAATTGCAAGATAGATTAGAAGAAAATTCATATAATGAGAAAAACCTACGAAGAGTGGGAGGAATCCCAAATGATAAGGTTCTTGATGAACTAGGCTGGTCTAGTAAGGTAAGAGCAATTTTTATCAGCCATGCCCATCTAGATCATGTTGGAGGAGCACCCTATGTTGCACATAGATACCCCAATGCTACAATTTTTGGAACTCCGTTTACAATGGAAGTTTTAAGATCTCTTCTAGATGATGAAAGCATCTCAATTCCGAACAAAATAAAAATTGTACAACCAGATTCTATTAGCAAGATTGAAGGAGCAAATCCAAATATAAAAGTTGAATTTGTTCATACTACTCATTCCACAATTGATTGTACTTTTGTTGCATTGCATACTCCAGAAGGAATATTTTTCTATGGGTTAGACATGAAATTCGATAATCATCCTACTCTTGGAAGGCCTCCAAATTATAAAAGATTAAAAGAATTAGGAGAAATGGGAGTGAAGTTGGCAGTAGTGGATTCTCTATATGCAAGTACAGAAAGAAAACCTGGTGGAGAAAAAGTTGCTTTGCATCTTTTAGAAGAAGCATTTTCAAGAGTTGAAAATAAAAACGGAGCGTTTTTTATAACTACTTTTTCTTCTCATATTGAAAGATTAAACAATATTGTCAATCTTGGAATGCGAACAAATAGGGAAATTGTTTTTCTAGGAAGAAGTTTAAATAAATATGTTCAAGCAGCAATAAGAGTTGGCAAATGTCCTTTTAAAGATAAAATAAAAATTTTAAGATATCGAAGACAGATTAATTCTTTTTTAACTAGATTGCAAAAAGATAGAGGTAAATATTTAATAGTCTGTACTGGACATCAGGGTGAAAAAGATTCAATGTTAGATAGAATCTCTAAAGGAACAACTGAATTTCAATTTAAAGAGGGGGATAATTTAATATTTTCATCAAGCGTTATTCCAACAGGAATTAATATTGAATCACGAGAAAAATTAGATACAAAACTGAGAAAAGCAGGAGTTAAACTTCAGATAGATGTTCATGTGCATGGTCATGGAAGTAGAGAAGATCTAAGAGAATTTTTAACACTTATTAAACCTCAAAATGTAATCCCAGCGCATGGAACTGTTGAGCAAGAGCAACCTTTTATCGACCTTGCTAAAGAATTTAACTACAAATTTGAAAAGACTTCATTTCTAGCTAAAAATGGACAAGTTTTCACATTCCAATAAATCTTTTTAAACATGCTTTACTTCAAAATAACATGCCAGAAATAAAAGAAGATGATTTCCTAATTGAAAATCAAGATTTAATCGGGGCAATAAATGCCTCTCTTGCAAGAGGAGAAACACTAAAGGATGCAATGATGGCCTTGTATAATTCTGGTTATGAAAAGACTAAAATTGAAGAAGCTGCAAAAGCCTACATTGCTCTTAGCAAAAATCCGGATAAATCTAACGAACTGAAGACTGCAATTTCTGCTACACCAATAAAAAATGAAATTAAAAAAGAAAAAGTAAAAAAAGTTGGTATTCTGGATAAAGCCTTGGCTGCAAGAGCAGTTTCATCTGGAGCAATCACTGGAGGAGGAGCAACTTCAGAAGTTACTCAGCATGTTTCACAATATGAAGCTAAACAAAAAGCAAAGCCTAAGGTTCAAAATAATTCTAACCTTGTAACTTTTTTACTTATTTTCCTTTTAGTATTTTTATTATTAATACTTGGTGCTGTTTTCTTGTTTAAGGAGGAACTAGTAGATTTTTTTAACAGACTTTTCGCCTAAAATGTCGCTAATATATGAGCCTGCTGAAGACTCTTACTTGCTATCTGAAACTTTGGAAAAAGAAGTTCCAACTCTTTTAGAGGAAAATTCTGAATTAAAAGTTCTAGAAATTGGAAGTGGATCTGGATTTCAATTAAAGACTCTTCTGCATCTTGGAGTAAAACAAGAAAATATTTTTGGCTGTGATATTAATCCAGATGCAATTCTTCACTGTCAAAATCTAGGATTTAATGTAATTGAATCAGATTTGTTTTCTAAAATAGATGGAAAGTTTGATTTAATAATTTTTAATCCTCCATACCTACCATTAGAAAAAAATGAAGATGAAGAATCACAACTAGCTACAACCAGTGGAATAAAAGGTTCAAAATTAATTAATAAATTTTTGAAGAAAGCAGCTTCTTTTCTGAATCCAAATGGAGAGATAATTATTCTAACTTCCTCATTGACCAAGGGAATAAAATGGAGAGACTATAAGAAAGAACTTCTCACAACAAAAAAACTATTCTTCGAAGGCTTAGAAGTTTGGAGAGTAAAGCTTTAGTTTTTCATCAATACTAAAGATATATTCTTCTTCATCGTTTAATATGAGGTGATAATATCCGTGGGCTTTTCCTTGTATTAATATTCCTTCAAATTTTTCATCTTTTTCGTTTTCTAGAATTATTTTCTTATCAAGATATCCTTTTATAACTTGTATTCTTGAAGCATGTTTATCAGGTAATTCAATTTCAAATTTATTTTCAATTCCCATAAAAAATTTATTCTAAAGATATATTTAAGGTTTTATTTTTTGAAGTATATAGTTATTTTATCTTCTCTTCAAAAGTAGCCTTCTTTTCAACATAAAAAACTCCAAGAGGAATCCTGGTCTTAGGAGCTAATTTGTTATAATCAAATTCTCTAGCTCTTTTTATTGCTGAATCCAAATTTTTTGGATTGTGCTTTTTATCTTTCAGAAAATAAGTGTGCTTTTTGTAATTCACATCTGGATGAAAAATGATGCATGGTTGAATTATTTCAATAAATTTAAATCCTCTGTGCTTACTTGCTTCTTTTAGCACATCTTCTATTTGTTTTACGTCAGCAAAAACTCTTGCAACAAAGCTTGCTCTAAGAGAAATCATTAATTCGATTGGATTTAATGGAGGGTTTGCCACCCCTCTTGGAGTTGTTTTATCTGCAAAACCAATTTCTGTAACTGCAGTTGGTTGTCCAACAGTCAAAGCAAACACCTGATTATTATGCACTATAAAAGTCATATCCACATTATATCTTGCAGCATGAATCAGATGTTCAATTCCTTCGCAATAGGCATCTCCATCTCCAGCAAAACCAAAAATATTAAGCTTAGGATTTCCAACCTTCATTCCCAATGCAGTGGGTAATCCTCTTCCATGAAGACTATTAATTCCATTTAGATTGACATAATCATAAATTTTTGCATGGCATCCAATTCCTGTAACCATAGCAAAATCATCTTTCCTCTTCCCTCTTTTAATTTCCTTTTCAATATGATTTTTGAAAGCTGCAAAAATTTGAAAGTTATAGCATCCCGGACACCAAGTTGGTTTTATAGTTGTTGATAAGTTTGGAGTTGTCATTTTATTTTATCACCTTCAGTATTTCAGGAATTTTATCTATTGAATCAAAATGCCCTTGTTTCTTTTTAATTATTATTTTTGCTCCTAGCTTGTCTTTGAATTTTTTTGATTCATCAATATGTACTACTGGATCATCGTCTGAAAATATTGCAGTAAAATTGTCTGTATGCCTCTTAATTCTTGCAAAGTCAATCTTAGTGTTTATCCAAGGGTGTGCGATTGCAATTTCTGCTGGATTGAGATTCATTAAATCAAACCATCCTGCAACAAAAACGCAACCTCCAATATTTTTTTGTTTTGGAAGTTTTTCTAAAAATCTCATTATTGTTTGACATCCAATGCTATGGCCCACAAAATATGTTTCTTCATCAAGTGAATCTGTAGGAATGTTCTTTTCCATATATTTAACCCACTCTTCAATCTTTGGATTATTTGTATCTGGCATATCAAAGATGTAAACAGTTATATCTTTTCTTGCTAATTCTTCTTTCAGCCAATTATACCATTCACCCTCGGAATCTCCTCCCCAACAATGAATCAGATATACTTTTTTCATTTTTTCATTTCCTCTTCTTTTAATTTTTTTATTTTATTTTTCAAATGTTTTTTTAATTTTGGTAAATTTTTTTCCCAATCCTCTTTTAATAATCCATAAAGATTTGAATCATATATCTTCTTATCTGCTCTTCCAATAAGTTCTTTTTTTAAAACTCCCTCAAGCTTATATCCTATTGCTCTCTGAGTTGCATTTGAAGCTTTATTTAAAGTGACAACTCCAGATTTTAATTTTCTTAGTTTCAATTTATTGAATGCAAATTCATTTGCTGCTATCTTTGCTTCAGTCATATAACCTCTTCTCTGATATTTTTTAC
Source organism: uncultured archaeon (assembly GCA_903831045.1). GTDB lineage: Archaea > Nanobdellota > Nanobdellia > Pacearchaeales > GW2011-AR1 > GW2011-AR1. Next base: position 41,359 of record CAIKWG010000003.1, read on the forward strand.
TAATCCAAGAACCAGTTTTAGCAGTTTTGTCTATTTTCCTTATACTTTCTATAGACATGCCCCCGATAACTTTCTTTTCAGATTTTAGTTCAATAACAAAACTATGCCCTTGTTTATCTTTTTCTTTAGACTCTTTTATTTTTTTATTTATCCATTCAAAAGCATTTTTTTGTTTATATGGAAATGGAACGTTCATGTATATTGCAATTTCTCTGTTGTTCAATCCTTCAACAAGGTCTTTCCAATCACTAATTTTTGGTTCTCTTAAAATTAATCTTTCAGTTTCTAATCTCATTTTATTCTTCTCCCTATTTCTTCCTTTAATTCATCGGATAAAAAAGGTCTTCCGTCAAATCTAAGAATTTTATTTTTATCTTCAATTGTGATGCCAGTTTTCTCTTTTACCAATCCTGCAAGTTGAGCAGTTGAATTATTTTCAATTAAAATTATATTTTTTCCCTTGATTAAGTTCTCAACTTCTTCTGCAAAGGGTTCAATCCAAATTACTTGTAAAGCACAAACGTCCAGTCCATTAATTGAATCCAGAACTGCTCCTTTTGTTGAACCCCAGAAAAGAAGGATATTCTGTGAACTTTTATTTCCATAAATTTTTATTCTTTCAAATTTCTTACTTTCTTCAATAATGATTTTTCTTTTTTCTAATCTTGCCAAAACATTTTTTCTAATCTGCTCAGCATCTTCTGTTGCACAACCCTGTGCATCCGTTTCATAACTATTAAATCTTCTAAGAGAAGTTGATTTGGCTGATTTGATTAGGATTGGTTCTCCTTCAGAACAGTAAAAACTTTCTGCAATATGTTTATCTCCCAGAAGAATTGCCGGGATTTTAAATTTTTGAGAAAAATAAAAACACTGATTTGCCGCTTCGGATGATTCTTTAGCATCTCCAGGAGCAACTACTATTCTGCTAAACTCTCCATGTCCAGAATGTCTTGCAAGATTCAAGTCTCCTTGACCAGTATAGGTTGCAACTCCTGTAGCGGGCCCAGGACGTTGAGATAAATAAATAACGAGAGGAATCTCTGCAATTCCAGTTAAACTCAATGCTTCGGTCATTAGATCAAATCCTCCTCCGGACGTTCCAATCATTGTCTTTGCTCCAACAATTGAAGAGCCGATTCCCGCATTAATTACTGCAATCTCATTTTCCAGTTCAATTGTTTTAATTTTTTCAACCATCGCTAGTTGATCCAAAATTGGAGTTGCAGGAGTCATAGGATAGGCATAGTAAACTTCAAGTCCAGAATTCACGGCGCCATTGGCAATTCCTTGATTTCCATTATAGAATTTTTTGTCATTTTCTTTAATTTCGGGTAAATTAATTTTTAATTCTTCATCTCCATAGCCTTTTCTAGCATCTTTAACATTTTCTTCAAATTTTTTTTCAAGCTTTTTTAATTTCTTTTCTAAAATCTTAAATTCAAAATTAAATATCTTAAAAATACTTCCAGCAAAATACATGTTTGAATAATCTCCTTTCAAAATTTTTCCATTTTCTTTTAGCTTTTTGCCATGTAGGAGTTCAGTATTTTTATCTAATGCTACAATTAAATCATAGGAAGATTCATTACTCATAACTGGTTTGTCAGAAAAAGTAAGCACATTGAAATTATGCCCGCCACGAATTAAACTTTGGTAATCTCTTGAATAAAAAACATAAAAGCCTCTTTCAATAAGAGCTTCTGCAAGCATTGAAGTTAGAATGTTTGGTCCCTGTCCTGCTTGTCCTCCAAAAAGAATATTGTATTTCATTGACACCTCAATTTTCTTAGCAAATTGGATATTATAAAGTTTTTTAAGTTAAGAATTACTAGACAAATCACTACAAATATTCTTATATAGTCTGTATATTTCAAAAAATTAAGGGGAATAGAAAATGGTGAAGTTCGCACATATGGCAGATATCCATCTTGGAGGATGGAGGCAAGAGGCATTGCAAAAACTAAATTTTCAATCTTTTCAAAAAGCAATTCAAATTTGTATAGATAAAAAGGTGGATTTTGTATTAATAGCAGGAGATTTGTTTGATTCAGCCTATCCTCCCATTGAAATTCTCAAGGAAACTTTTGCAGAATTTAAGAAGCTCCATGAAGCTAGAATTCCAGTTTTCCTTATTGCAGGTTCTCATGATTATTCTGTTTCTGGTAAAACATTTCTGGACGTTCTAGAAAAAGCAGGCTTTTGTAAAAATGTTTTTAATGCTGAGATTAAAGAAAATGAAATCTTGCTTCATCCAACAATATTCCAAGGAATGGCAATATATGGCTATCCTGGAAAAAAGTCTGGACTAGAAATAGATGAACTAAGGAGACTTAAATTAGAAGAAACTCCTGGCTTATTCAAAATACTAATGCTTCACACAACCATTGACAAGGCAAAAGGAATGCTCCCAATTGATTCTATAGAAGTAGACAAACTTCCAAGGGCAGATTACTATGCTCTGGGGCATCTTCATGTAGATTTTAAGTATCAAAACTTTGTTTATTCCGGTCCAATTTTTCCAAATAATTTTCAAGAATTAGAAGCTCTTGGCAATGGAACTTTTTATCTTGTTGATCCTTCAGAAGATCAACCTTTAGAAAAAGTAAGTCTCAAGCTAAAGGAATTAGAATCAATTCATATTGTAATAAGAAATGCTCATATTGCAACAGATAGTATAATTGAAGAATTAAAAAAAAGAGACCTTAAAGATAAAATTGTTCTACTAAGATTGGAAGGAGAATTAAATGACCAACAGCCTGCGGATATTAAGTTTCAAAAAATAGAAGATTTTGCATACGAGAAAGGAGCATATTTTGTTCTGAGAAATACTCATGATTTAAAATCTAAAGAATCAGAATTTGATTTGGAAGTTCATGATTCAGAAGATTTGGAAGAAGAAACAATTAAAAATTATTCAACAGAGAATCCCTCTAAATTTAATTCTCTAATTCCTAGACTAATTGATAATCTTTCAATAGAAAAACAAGAAGGAGAAACTGTTGATAGTTTTAATAAGAGACTTTTAGAAGAATCAAGTAAAATTTTGGGGTTTGAAAATTAAATGATACTAAAAAAAGTTGTTTTGGATAATATAAGAAGTTACATTCACGAAGAAGTGAATTTCAGTATAGGTTCAACTTTACTTGCAGGAGACATTGGTTGTGGAAAAACATCAATTCTTCTTGCAATTGAATTTGCTCTCTTCGGCTTGCAACCTGGACAAAGAGGTTCTTATCTTTTAAGAAATGGAGCCGATGAAGGAGGAGTAAAGTTAGAATTTTTAGTAGACGGAAAAGAAATAATTGTTGAAAGAACTCTGAAAAAAGGAAAAACCATTTCTCAGGATTATTCTGCAATAACAATCGATGGAGAAAAACAAGAACTTGCAGTAACGGAACTTAAAAATAGAGTTCTAGAAATTTTGAATTATCCTAGAGAATTTGCAAAAAAACAAAACCTGCTTTACAAATTTACAGTTTATACTCCACAAGAAGAAATGAAACAGATAATCCTTGAAGATCCAGAAACACGAGTTAATACTCTGAGGCATGTTTTTGGAATTGATAAGTATAAAAAAATTATGGAAAATGTTGCTCTCGTTAGATTAAAGCTAAGAGAAGAAAAAAGAATGATGGAAGGGATAACAATGAATCTTGAAGAAGACAAACTTTTAATTGAAAAAAAGCAAAAAGATGTGGAAGACATGAAATCCGCACTGGTTCTTTTAACTGGAGAGCTTTTAATTGAATCCGAAAAAAAACGTGAAAAAGAAAAAGCGGTTAAGGAAGTTCAAGAGAAGATAGACGAAAAAAGAAAACTTTCTGAAGAACTAGCCAAATCAAAGATAATGCTGATGTCAAAAAAAGAAACTCTCTCTACCAACGAGAAAACACTTGAAGAACTCAGCCATGAAATTCAGGAATTTGAAAAACTTCAATTCAATCCTCTCAAATTCCAAGAGATAGAAGATGAAATTTCTAAAATAAAAAAAGAAAAGGAAAAACTATCGGTCACCTCTCTTGATTTAAATTCAAAAATAGCTGCTATAAAATTCAAAATAGAAGAAAATTCTAAACTTAAAAATAAAATGTCTAATCTGGATGTTTGTCCAACTTGCCTGCAAAATGTCGACGCAGTTTATAGAGCAAATGTTTTAAATAAAACTCACAATGATATCAGTTCTCTTTCTAATCAAGTTCAAGCACTTGAAATAGAGAAGATTTCTTCCGTAGAAAAGACAAAAAAGATAGAATTAGATTTGGATATAAAGCAAAGAGAACTGACCGAATTAAAAATATTAAAGATGAAATATGATGGAATTAAAGATAAGAGGGAGAAATATAGAAAATCCAACACTCTAATTCAAGATTTAAGAAAAGATATTGCTCTTCTAAATAATCACAATAGATCTCTTAATGATTCAATAATGAGTCTTTCTAAATTTGATAGATTATTTGAGGATAAAGAGACAGAACTTATGAACGCTCAAAGGCAAGAACGTCTGGCTGAAATTAAACTGGCTGAACTTAAGAAGGAAATAGAGTTCTTTTCAAGATTGATATTAGAGCTAAAAGATAAAATTAGGAAAGTTGAAGAAATAAAGAAAAAACTAACTCACATCTCGGAATTAGAAACCTGGTTGGGTACAAAATTTATTCCGGTTGTAGCTTTTATTGAAAATAATGTGATGAAAAAATTAAAATCTGAATTTTCTAAACTATTTTCTGAATGGTTTTCAATACTTGTACCCGAATCATTTAATGTTCGGTTAAGCGATAACTTTACTCCAATTATTGAGCAGCAGGACTATGAAATAGATTATGCCTATCTTTCTGGAGGAGAAAGAACAGCCATTGCCTTGGCCTATAGACTAGCTTTAACTCAAGTGATAAATTCTCTGATGTCTAGACTAAAAACACGTGATTTAGTGATACTGGATGAACCAACCGATGGTTTCTCAGAGCAACAATTGGATAAAATGAGAGAAGTTCTGGATCAGCTTAGAGTAAAGCAGTTAATCATTGTTTCTCATGAACAAAAGATAGAAAGTTTTGTAGAAAATGTGATTAGATTCAAAAAGCAACATGGAGAAAGTTACAGGGTTCAATAGGGATTTCTTCACCAAAAACTTTATAAAATATCTTTTTCTCTAACTTCTGTATAAATTGTTCTAATGAATTAAAAATGGACGAAGACATAAAGAAAAATATTCTAAAAACCGGAACTACTATTCTGGGAATTGTATGTAAGGATGGAGTTGTAATAGCTGCAGATAGAAAGATGACTGTTGGCGGTTCAATTGTCATGGGTAAAAATGCAAGAAAAGTTTTTCCAGTTAATGACTATCTAATCATTGCAGGAACAGGTATTGCTGCGGATATTGATAGAGTTCCAAAGATTCTAGCTGCTGAGCTCAAATTAAAAGAATTAAGATCAAAATCAAGACCAACAGTAAAAGAATCTGCTTCACTTTTAGCAAATATGAATTATTCTGGTATAAGACAACCTTCAATGATTCCTCAACAAGCAGGATTTCTACTTGCAGGATTAAACGAAGATGGCTCTGCAGAATTATACACCGTTGAACCCGCAGGAAGTGCATTTTTAGTAGAAGATTATGATGCTAATTTTGGTTCAGGTATGCCCTATGTTCTAGGATATTTAGAAAGACAATATAAACAAGGAGTTTCAGTAAAAGAAGGAATTGAACTTGCTAAAGAAGCAATTAAATCTTCTAGTCAGAGAGATACTGCTTCAGGACATGGAATTGATTTATACACATTAACAAAAGAAGGAATCAAAAGGGTAGTTGCTCAAACAGTTGACTCTGTTTACAAAGATCAATAATTATATTCTAAAATGGACATTTTAAAGAACGTAACCGAAAGACTAAGAGGAGAAATAAATGAAGCGAACTTCGAGGGAGCAAACATTGTTCTCTACACGCAGAATGAAAATTTCTTCAAGAATGGGGAATCAAAGATAAAAGAAATTGTAAATGAAATTAAAAAAAGAGTTGAACTAAGAGCGGATCAAAAAATTCTAAGACCTCAAGAAGAAGTTGAAAAGAAAATAAGAGAAATTGTTCCAGCAGATGCAGAAATAACAGACATTATATTTGATTTTCATAGAAGTATCGTAGTAATTGAAGCAAAAAAACCAGGTTTAGTAATTGGAAAACAAGGTTCAATTCTAGATGATGTTAGAAGAGAAACACTCTGGACACCTCAGGTTCAAAGATCTCCTGCAATTAAAAGTAAAATTACCGAGAATATTCGTGAAGTTTTATATGCCAACAATAATCAAAGAAGAAAATTCCTAAATGAGATTGGTCAAAAAATTTATTCTGAATGGAATCCTGATAAAAAAGACGGATGGATTAGAATCACCTTCATGGGAAGTGCAAGAGAAGTTGGAAGAAGTTGTTTATTGCTTCAAACTCCAGATTCAAAAATTTTACTAGACTGTGGAATTAATGTTGCAGGTCAAGGAGCAGATAAATTTCCAGTATTTGATATTCCCGAATTTGATATTTCTAGACTGAATGCGGTTATAGTTTCTCACGGTCACCTTGATCATGTTGGTCTAATTCCTTATTTGTATAAAATGGGTTATACAGGACCAGTTTATATGACAACTCCAACTAGAGATATTGCCGCTCTAATCTCTTTAGATTTTATTGGTGTGGCCTACAAACAAGCTGTAACTCCTCTGTTCAGTTCGTCTGATATTAAAGAAATGGTAAAACATTCAATCTGCCTAAATTTCAACGAAGTTACCGACGTTACTCCAGATGTGAGACTTACTTTTTACAACTCAGGACATTGTTTGGGTAGTTCTTTGGTTCATCTTAATGTTGGAAATGGAGCTCATAATTTACTTTATACTGGAGATTACAAATATGGAAAATCAAGATTATTGGACCCAGCAGTTACCACATTCCCAAGAGTAGAAACAGTTATTACAGAAGCTACCTATGGTGCAAAGGAAAATGTTTTACCGCCTAGAGCTCAATCAGAAGAACAATTGTTAGCTCCAATAAAAAGAACAATTGAACGTGGAGGAAAAGTTTTGATTCCAGAATTGGGATTGGGTAGAGCTCAGGAAACAATGCTTGTACTTGAAGATGCAATCAGAACTGGAAAACTTCAAAAAATTCCAATTTATATTGATGGTATGATCTGGGATATTAATGCAATTCACACAGCCTATCCAGATTTTTTAAGTGCAAATGTAAGAACTCAAGTTTTCCAAGATAATAATCCATTTTTATCAGATTTATTTTCAAGAGTAGGTTCACCTCATGAAAGAAAGCAAGTTATTGAGGGTGGACCTTGTGTTGTTCTTGCAACTTCAGGTATGTTGGTTGGTGGAGCATCGGTAGAGTATTTTAGACATTTTGCATCTAATCCAAAAAACTCTCTTGTGTTTGTATGTTATCAGGGTGCAGGTTCTCTAGGACGACAAGTTCAGGAAGGATTGAAAGAAACAAAAATGATTGTTGATGGAGCAGAGGATAGAGTTGAAATTAATTTCGAGGTTACAACTGTAGAAGGTTTCACTTCACACGCAGGAAGAAATGAGATTATAGGATTCTTTAATAACATGAGACCAAAACCAAAAAGAATAATTGTTAATCACGGTGAAATCTCAAAATGTTTAGACTTATCATCAGCTTTATACAAATTGCATAAGGTTGAAACCAATGTTCCAAGAGGATTGGAAACATTGAGATTAAGATAAATATTCCTCAAATTTAAAAACTCCTTTTTCCTTCTACTGATATGAAGCACAACGTAAAAATAACATTAATAATTCTTTTGATGTTTTTATTAACACAATTTCTTGGACTCTTTGTTATTAATTATTATCTTCAACCAGGACATGTTTTACCTTATAGCATGGGGGTGCAAGATGTTCCTCAGGAATCAACCTGGAATGTTCTTTCAATTGTTATAGCTTTTATCTTTGCAATTGGTATTTTTTTCCTCTTTAAAAAATTTAAATCAAAATTTGTTCTAAAACTTTGGTTTTTTATTGTAATAGTTATTGCTCTGGGATTATTTTTTACAGCACTTTTAGATTTGCCTAAAGGATTTGCTTTTTTAGGTTTAATTTTTGCATTACCTCTTGCCCTGTCCAAGGTTTATGATGGAAATATAGTTTCTCATAATTTATCCGAACTAATGATTTATCCAGGAATTGCAGCAGTATTTGTTCCAATTCTAAATTTCTGGGGAATAATCATCCTTCTCGTTTTAATATCTATTTATGATATGTGGGCAGTTTGGCAATCTAAGATTATGCAAAAGATGGCAAAATACCAAATGGATGAATTAAAAATATTCTCGGGCTTTTTAGTTCCATATTTAACTAAAGCTCAAAGAGAGAAAATAATGGCAATGAAAGCAAAATCCAAGAAGGAGAAACCAATGAAAGTTAATATGGCAGTTTTGGGCGGGGGGGATGTTGTTTTTCCAATAATCACTGCTGGAGTTATGCTTAAACTCTTTAATCCATATGTTTCCTTCTTTGTAATTGGAGGAGCACTTCTAGGCTTAGCGTTATTGATGAGTTTTTCAGAAAAAAAGAAATTTTATCCAGCAATGCCATTCATAACTGTAGGAATGTTTATAGGCTTATTAATCGCTTGGATTACAGGTGTCTTCTAAGCTTTTTCTATTTCTAGCAAGTTGAAATCCAGTAATAATTACCCTTTCAGAATCATCTTTTTTGTCTTCTTCATTAATTTCAAAACACTTTTTAATTATATCCCCTCGAGTTTTTTCTTCTACTTTATTTAAGGCTCCAGGAGGAATAAAATAAGCTATATTTTTCTTAGTTTTTTTAAGAACATAACCGCCTTCATCTTTTACCACAACTGGGTTAAGTATACAAGTAGAATAGTAGGACGAAGAAATCTTAAATTTGCTTAATTTACCTGCCACAATCACTTCTTGGCCTTCTTTATCATAATAATTAATTTCTACGTATTTGCCCTTGAACATCTCCTCTAATTCAGAATTGGCCATCTAATATTTCCTAGGGAAAGGTATTATATAAACATTTATTCTTCTCAGAATATAGCTTGGTTTTGTCACCCCTTATAAAACACAACATTACCAAAACATTTATAAACCCCTGGATAATAGTAACATTACAATGGATAATCAAACACCAGAAAGATCACTTGAAAGATATAAATCAATCGTAGATTACTTCATAGCTAATCCTGACAGACTAAATGAATCTAATAAGGATTATATAAATTCTCTTACTTCTCCTCTTTATTCTCTTAAAACTCAAGCTTCTACAGAAATAAAGGCAGAAGCTTCAGGCCTATTAGATAAAATAGATTCTTGGTTAGGTAGAGAGTTAATATTCGTATTCCCAAAGGAAGGAGCTAAGAAATAAAATGGCAGTAGAATTAACTTATTTATGCATGAATCATCCTTGGAGATGGGCCAACAATATTAAACAGATTATCAATAATACTCCTACAGACAAGATTTCTACTATCCTAAATGAATGCGGAGAAATGTATTTACAAGCTTTTAACTTAAGTGATAAACAATTATTACACTATGACTTTGATTCTATGAGTCCTGAGGTTAAAGAACATTTTAAGGATGCATTTTTAGATGCAAATAATGAAAATAAAGCACAATATTTAGAAGATGTTGAAAAAATTTATTCTCTCTGTAGAAATAGAGCTAATCAATTAAATGTAGATATTTCAAAGTTGCCAGAAACACTGGGAGAACTTACAAAATGAAAAGAGGTCTAAAATAAAATGATATTAAAAGAAGAATTAGTAAACAAAATCAAAGATTACTTTGACTTGAACATCTATGAAACAAAGGTTTGGTTAGCATTGCTGACTAAAGGAACTGCTTCAGCAGGAGAAATTGCTTCTCTTTCAGGTGTTCCAAGATCAAGAACCTATGATGTTCTAGAGTCTTTAGAAAAAAAAGGATTTGCTCTAGTAAAGCTAGGCAAGCCAGTTAAATACATGGGTGTAAAGCCAAATATAATTCTTGAAAAATTAAAGAACAATGTAAGAAAAGATGCAGAAGACAAAGTAGTGAGTCTTTCTAATCTAAAATCTACTGAAGAATACACACAATTAGAAGAATTATACACTGTTGGGATAAATCCAGTAAAAAGAGAAGACCTTTCAGCATCACTAAAGGGTAGATCAAACATTTCTAATCATCTAAGAGAAATTCTAGAAAATGCAGAAAAAGAAGTTATTATCTGTACAAATGCAGAAGAATTCAAGATGAAGGAAAAATTATTCAAAGAAACAATTGAATTACTAGGAAAAGCTAAGATTAAAGTTAAAATTGCTCTTTCAGGTAATGACGCACTAATCAAAGCAATATCAGAAGATTTAGGAATCAAAATCAAAAAAATAAATGTTGACGCCAAGTTCTTTATTGTAGATAAGAAAGAAATTCTATTCTATCTAACTAAAGAATCCACAAAAGAGGATACAGCGATTTGGTTAAACTCTGATTTTTTTTCAACTGCATTTGCAGACCTCTTTGACATGGCTGTTAACTAGAGAGCAATCTAAAATGACTACTATTCATATGTATGATTTTGATGATTATCTTAAATCTCAAGGTTATAAACTTCTTAAAACTATGAATTATTCAAGAATTGTAAACATAGCTGAAAACAGTCAAGGAGCAAAAACAATTATCAAAAGAGATAAAGGCCATCCAACTGATGATCAAACTTTAGTAGAAAATGGAGTTTTAACCAGATTAAATGGATTAGAAAGACTTCCAAAAAAAATTTTATTCAGAAGAAATCTGGAAAAACAAATTACTCCTACATTTAGAAAAGAATTGACTCCAGGTTTAAAAGATTATTTTCTAGAAGAGCAATTTATTGATGGGAATGTATGGAACTTCGAGCAACTTTCTACCTCAGAAGAGCAAAAGTTGATAAACCTAGTAAAAACATTCCATAAGGAAGGATATTCTAGAATGGACCTAAGAAGAATTAATTTTATTCTTAACCCAAATCAAGAGTTATACTATGTTGATTCAGGAAATTGTGTACGGAAAGACGATAAGAATTTTAAATATCATCTTGCAGATGATTTACGTACTTTAGATAAATTATTAGAGATGTCTCAGGGGGTTTTCTAAAATGCTAAACACAATTATTAAATTAGTTCATTCAGACTATTGTCTGAAAAAAATGGGATACAATTTTCTAGAAAATCTATCTAGTGTAAGAGAAGTAAATCTTGTTGAAAATAAGGATGGAATAAAAACAATCATCAAAAGAGATTGTGAAGGATGGTATCCTCAAACATTGGTAGAAAATGAAATTCTCGAAAAGTTCTCTGGATTGGATATGCTTCCTAGAAAAATTTTGTTTAAAGAAGATGTTAGTGAAGGAATTGTCCAAGAGTATTGTCCTTTTGGAGGATACGTGTTGTCCTATTTTCTAGAGGAAGAATATATCCAAGGAAAAAAATATAATTATGAACAATTATCAGCAAAAGAAGAACAAAAACTTATTAATTTAGTCAATAATTTGCATGAAGAAGGTTATGTAAGAATGGAGATTGAAAGAGCTTCTAATTTTATAATCACTCCAGATGGACTTTTATATTATATTGATTCGGGGTCTTGTGCAAAAAAAGATGACCCAGATTTTAAAGATTTAATGAAAAAAGATTTAGTTTCTTTAGACAATTTATTAAAAAAATCTCAAGGAGTAAAAAATGACCTCTAAAATAATTCTTCCAAATACTTCTCTATGCTCTATTGTTAGAGATGAAAAAAACAATCCTGCAGGAGGAATTAAAAGATTTATTGAAGCTCATGTTCCATTTGTTGAAGAAGCAGTAATTGTTGATACTGGTTCGCTTGATGGAACACGAGAAATTCTAGAAGAAATGCAATCAGTATATCCAAATCTAAGAGTCTATGATCATAAATTTGATGGATTTGGAAATGCAAGAAATCACTCTCTAACTAAAGTAAAAACAAAGTATGCTCTGGTTCTTGATGCAGATGAATTGCTCTGTCAAGAAAGACCTAGAAATGACTGGGAAGGAATTAGAAATTATCTCCAAGAACATGAAGATTTCAAACTTGCAGAATTTGGTTTTGAAAATGTATTCTCAAAAAGAGAACCTTTATCTTTTAATCCAGAATGTTGGAAGATGAGACTATTTCAACCCTCTCAAACTGAACTAGAAGGAGCTCTCTGGGAAAATCACATGAACTTTGAAAGGCAACGTACAGATAAGATAAAGGGTGTTTCAATCAAACATTTTCTACCAAGATCCAATGGAATTTCTGCTAAAAAATATAATTGGTATGAAGATGGCTATGAATATTTATTTATCGAAGGAAAAGTTAAAACAGGCATTGCTCCATCACAAACTGCTGGTTTTCATAAATGGAAAGAATATAATTCCCACAGAGACGAATATTTTTAATTTGAAATAATTTCTATTTTATCAATATACATTTGAGCTATTCTATTTTTATTCTTAGTCTTCCATTTATCCAAGAATTTTTTCAAATCAAAGTCCATTTTAAGCTTGGAATAAATTTTTTTCTTTTTAATAAAAGTGTTTTTATGTTCTGCCTTGAATTTTTTTACATTTGCTTTATCTTCAACAAACGGTCCTTCCAGAATAATCTCTTTTTTGGGTCGAGCAACAAAGTAGAATCTAGCGGCCTGTTTTGAGTTATAATTAAATCCTTTTTCTTTTATCTCAAAGAACTTTTTTATTTCATCTTCCGCATGTCTGTAGAACTTAAAGAGCTTGGAACCTGCAATGTCTCCTTCCTGTTTTTTAGTAGATGCTTGTACTAAAATAAAATCGTTCTTCTCTTTAGTTGCTTTTTCTTTTATTTTGGCTAAATCAATTTTTTTAACTTCAAAAAATTCTTCCGAAGGATTTTTCAAAAATTTGTTGCATTCTTCTTGAAATTTAACAAATGTTTCTTTTGAAAGAGCAGCCAATGCATTTCTTTGCTTATAGGTAGGATCAACTAGAATAACTGGCGAATTTAATTTTGAACTATTCATATCAATCATAACTCTATCTTTTCTATAATATTTTTCCACGTCAATTACTAACTTTTCTTTAACTTTTGCCATTGCTTCTATAAATTTTAAAAAAGTTTTATACTTATAAATTAAAAGTTCAAGAGAGTAACCAGAGAACCCATTAATATAAGACTCTGCCCCATAAGTTCCTGTTCCATGGCAGAATGCCTTTGCAAGCAATATCTCATCAAGAACTTTTTTATTTCTAATTTTTTTATTAATGTACTTCACATGTGAATAGGATAAATCAGTAATATTTCTTGCTTCTTTAGGATTATTAACTTTAACCACCGGGACAACTTCAAAATAAAATTTTTCTCCAATTTTAATTCTAAAATAATCTCGTGAACCATGAATCTCTTCCATCCTAGCCATATTGCCTAATATTTTTTTTGTGAGAACGGATAATTCTTTTTCTGAATATTTTTTATCAAATCTAACAAATAAATCTATATCATAGTTCCCCTTCTTCATCATTGTACTCTTAGCAAAACTTCCTCCAACAAAGATTTCTGCATCAATTTTCATCTGTCTGGATTTATTCTTAAAATAAATTAAAAATTTATCCAACTCTTTTTGTAAAAAATCTATTTCTTCTTTGTCCGGTTTAATCTTTTGTAGAACCTCATTCAAAACAGAATTAATCTTTTTCATCTTCTTTTGGTTCCCTTCTATTTCCCAAGCTAGTAGCTAAATCAATTATATATTTTCCTTCTTCTAGTCTATAGACTAGCGGTCTTTCTTTTTGGAATAAATTAGTTATATCCAGTTCAAACTTTCCTGCACCGGTAACTCTAACTGATTCAAAATCAAGAATTACAGGAGAGTCAGCTTCTTCAATACCAGCAATCTCTCTAACTTCTTTTTCAATTCTTTCTCTATCTGCTTCTGGAAGTTCAAGCTCAAGTTTTCTATGCTTCAGTTTTTCAAATTGATCTTCACGAATGTAAAAGAAGAATCTACTTTTACAACTGGAGCATCCCTCAATTATTTCTTTACTCCCAGTAGGGATTATTCTAGAACACTTCACGCACTGATGAGGCATAGTATATTATTTAACTCCTTTAATTTAGTTAAGAACAAGTATTATTTAAATTTGTTTGTATTGTTTTTTCGGTCCAGCACTAGAAATTTTACTTATTTAACAATAATTCAATCTTTTTTGGATTACGTTTAATCTCTTTAACAATACTAGCAGGTCCAATAATAGTAATTGCAGCCACATCTCCCCCACTAAGAATGTTTACAAATCCTTTTCTAAATCTATCAATAACATTTGACCTTTCGTCAGAGCCAATAACAGCCAATTCAATTCCCTTAAAATCTTTAACATGGCCAATCATAGCCATTGTATCTCCAATAAGTCTTGATTCTTCTTCAGCTTTTAATTTTCCCTGTAAGATTATTATATTATTCCCTAGAACAATATTTAGAATCTTTCTAATTCTATCATCTGCACCAAGAGATTTTATTTCAGAATATGGTATAAACTGAATTGCGAATCCCTTTATTTCACCTAAATGTCTTCTTCCCTCTTTTGTCACCTTATTTCACCTTTTTTGAAAGTTTAAATATTGCATCATAAAATTCATCTAAATTTTTCCCATACTTTGCACTCAATCCAACTACTGGATATTCTGGAAAAGCATCCTGAATCTTCTTCACATCTGCTTTGTTTAGATCAGATTTATTTGCAACAATTAAAACAGGAATTTTTCTAGCAACCAAATTTCCAATAATAGTTATATTTACTTGATTGTAAGGATTTTCAGTTGCATCTAAAACAATAACAACTAAATCCATATCATCCAGCCATTTAATACTTTCAATAATTCCCTGAGTTGCTTCCTTAGCTCTGTTCTTTGCATCCTGCTTATTCATTTTATATTTTAAGAAGTCTTCATAATCTACCTTGGTTGTAATTCCAGGAGTATCAATCATTTTGAAAGTCATTTTCTTTCCCTTGTAGCTAATCTCTACTTTTTCCTTAAACTGAACATTTCTTGTCTCGTGTGGAATCTTAGAAACCGACCCAATTTCTTCACCTGTAAAGTCTTTACATATCCTGTTAGCCAGACTAGTTTTTCCTGCGTTTGGAGGCCCGTAGAACCCCAATTTAATATCTTTCTTATTCTTGAATAGGGCAGGCATAAGTCTTCTTAAAATGCTTGTAATAGTTTTTTTTGCCATTATAGGAATTATGGTTTAGTTTGTTTATTAACTTTTTGCCCAATATTTGCTTTCTTGTTTAATTGAACCTGAGCAACAATGGTTCCAATAGGATAGAGGAAGAGTAGCAACAAAAAGGCACCTACTTTTCCAAATTTAGTAATATCCTCTAAAGCGTTTGAGTATTTGATGTATCCAATTATTAAAACCACAGCGCAAACTATTATTATTCCGGGTGCAACAAATGAAGGAATATATTGACTAAGATAAATTCCTCTTAGACTAAACCAATAAAATATAGCAATAACTAGAGAAAACATTAAATTTGGTAAGAGCAATAATATAAATCTTGGAGCTTTCTTTGTAATCTTTCTTAATTCATGTGAACTAATAAATAACCAGATTATCCAGTATAATCCTAGAGTAATTATTCCTAAAAATACATGCCAGAATATGCTTCTTCTTTTGATTCCTTTATTGAATTGAACTGGTTGACCATTTGCTTCTTTAACAGCTTCAGCTTTTCCTGGTTTCCACATTCCAGTATTTTTACCAAGATATTTTCTCATTACATATCTAATTTGCTCTGTAGACCATTTAGCCTTTCTCAGTTTATCTCTAATCTCTTCTTCTGGAACTCCAGAAGTTTTTTGATTGTTAATATAAGTGATTAGATTGTACAGATTATTTCTATTCGGAAATAAACTATGTTCATATTTTTTATCATACCATCTATGCAGAACTACATATACTATTATGCCGATTATAATTACCACTGCAAATAAAATAGCTAATATCCACCAAGGAGTTGGTTCTGGTTCTGTTATATCCACTCCCAGATTAGGTAAGCTTGACATTACTGGAGAAATGAATAATGGAAGGCCAACAAAATCGATATCTTCTGTTGTGGAAAAACTAATTGAGGTTTTATCATTAATCTTAACATAATAAAAACCATTACCCTTAGAAACAGGAGTGCTAAATTGTAATCCTGCTAAATCTTCCACAATTAAATAAACATTCTCTTCAAGAGGAGCTTTTGGAGTAAATGTCAAACTAAAAGTTTTTGTAAATGGAACTAAATCTGAACCATACTTGTAATCGGTTTCTTTCATAGAAACCTTTGTGTCTAAATTTAACTGATTCCAGGATAAAATACCGTCGATATATTTGGTAGAATTTGCTGGATCGTATCTTTCTCCAGTTATATTAGATAAATAGGCTAAATTGATGTCCCCTTTTTCTGAATAATAGGAAATAGAATTTGTTGAAGTTTGAATTATTCCTTCTGGTAACTCAAGAGCATTTAATGCATTAACTATTGTCAGATAGTCGCTTTCATTTGTTGCTTTATTAAAATATGATTTCAATGCATTTATTTGGCTTTCAACATAAGTTAAATTCAAATCTTCACTAATCTTAAGACTATTAAATGAATCAAAATTTGAAAGTTGAGTTTTAATTGTTGCTAGGTTTCTTTCCAGTTCTATCAAAGTGGCATTGCCAGTTTCTTTAGCAGATTGAACAGATACTGTAAATGTTTTAGAAAATATTCCTCCCTCTCGTGTTTCAATTCCAACCATCAACTGGTGATTTCCTCCTTCAAGGTAAGAATAACTAATCTGATTTGCAACTGTCTCTCTAGTTTTATTTTCTCCTTCAAATAGCCAAGCATATTTTATTGGAGTACTATCTGAAAGGAAGTTAACCTTGAAAACTGTAACGGAAGCAATTGGAACTCGTGTTGGAGTTAGTGTCATTGAAACATTTTTAATCTGTAACTTTTCATTCATTAAACTAGTTCCATTTAGATTCATTGTGTAAGAAATATTTCCTAATCTTGATGGAAGTTTGAAAAAATCATCAATAAAAAAATATTGATAACCAGAATTTATTTTGGATGGAACTTTTTCAAGAATATTAAACTTATTATCTTCTATCCCTGGTAAATCCTGTTGATCATATTTTATTGAAAAATTTCTAAGAGTAATGTTCTGGGGAGCATTGGCACTTACTCTTATTGGAACATAGCATCCATTTGTACAGTCATTTGAACCATAACGTGAATAAATGTAATAGCTTGCTAGAAATGCAAGGTCTTCTCCACTGGTTGAGCCACCAATTAAATTTAAAGAGCCAACAGACCCAAACTTTTTTGGTTTTGCGAAAATATCATAGGCTGCAGTTCCATTCTTAATTGGAAGTCCAGAGAATCCGCAACCATTTGTAAGAGAATGACCTTTAGTTTTATATTCTCCTCCAGTTCCTTCTGAATATAAACAAACATAATACTCTCCTGCATCTGAAGTTAGATAATCCACTCCGCATGAAACTTCTCCACCTGAGCTAGTTATGTTAGTCTTGTTAATTGCACAATCAGCAACTTCAACTCCATATTTAGTATACATATTCATTTTAATCTTACTTGCTCCGAGGCTCTTCTCTACAACCCAAGCTCCAAGTTGATATCCAGGAGCTTCACTCAGATTAATCTTCTGACATAATGGATTAGAGGTGATTGCTAATTCAACATCACTAGCTGAAGCATTATAGCATCCAGTGTAATTTCCTCCAGAACAAACTGCACTTGAAGTTTTACTATTTGAAAATTCATAACTATCATCATCCAAAATATCTACCTTTAATTGATTATCACAGTTTTCTCCAGCACTACTGTCAATATTAAAATTTATTGAGTTTATGCTATCAAGAATTCCTCTAAATTCTATACCAAATGTAATACTCTCTCCTTTAGCAAGACTATAAGTTTTTGAACTCAATTTTTCTTGAGATTTATAATTGTCTCCGCAGCCAACAACATCGCAACTAAAAATATAATTCTTATTTTTAGAATTATTTAATAATTGAAATAAACTAACATTGTTCCCTTGATTATCCTTGAATTGTTCTTCAAGAGATTGATTCTGGAAGCTTATATTCATATATCCAGTTAAATAGGAGCCAGGACCATAGGTTTTTATTATTGTAACATTTCCTTTGCCCAAACTAAAGCTAGCAGAAGTAAAAGATATCATTACAATTAATAAAATAGAAAATAAAAAAATTGCATTTGCATTAGACTTTCTCATTTATCACCTCTCCCATCGATAATAAAATTAGCAAAAACAACTTTATAAATATTGGTTTTAGACTAAACTATTTCAAAAATTGTTTTTTAATTAATAGAATAAATAAAACTCTTACTTTCTTTTCTTTTTAGAATCAGAAGTTTTATGCTTTGCTTTTTTCTTTTTATCTATTACAAAGATGTAATAGATTATTGCAACGATAACCAAAGCAATAACCAAATTAACCCAAGTAAATCCAGATAATTGAACCTGTGCAGGACAAGCAATTGTATTTTGTCCAATCTTACAATTTGAACTACTGTTTGTTGGATCATAATACCATTTTCCATCTGACCATAGAACGTGGTCTCCTGTTCCTGGATTAGTTGCATGACCAACATTTGTTACATCCCAAAACATTGTCGCATTCCAAGTATAACTTAAGAATCCATCATTACAATTATCCCCACTCTTATCTTCTAGGAAATTACAACTTCCAACTCCAAGAGTATTAACACTTGGCCCACATACCCCTTCAGCCCAAACGCAAGTACATTCCACACCCGGAGTACTACAATTAATTGTTTCAACAACTTGGCTTCTATTTGCTACACTACAAATATCCTGTGTACATTGACCAGAATCTTCATAATCTGAACAAACTTTTCCATCTGTTCTAAACAATTCACAGGTCACAGTGTCTTCAACAAATACTTCTAAAATATCATCATTTTTGAAAGATTTACTTTGAGTGTCATACCCAATTATAAAGTAGAATTCATAATTTTTATCTGCATCATCTGTAGCAGCGTCTAAAAATGTTTGATAGCTAGTAGTGAATGTTCCAACAGCTGTTCCATCTGATTGTATTGTTGCAGTTATGGTGGTTATATTATCATCAAACACTATATCTTTTTCTTTAATGTTTATACTTAATGTTGCACCTTCTACTGGATTAGTAATTCCAGAAATATGGATTTTGAATGTTGTAACATTTCCATTAACTAAAGTATAATTATCTATCCATAAAGTTCCTACTGAGTTTCTCCATTCTCCTGAAGCAGTTGTAATATCCATTTCTATTTCTGTTTGACAAATAGAACTACATCCATCACCATTAGCTATGTTTCCATCATCACAGGCTTCTCCCGTGTCTAATATGGAATTTCCACAAACTTCTAATTGGCAGGTTGCATTACATCCATCTCCTCCAATTAAATTTCCATCATCGCAGGTTTCTCCACTTTCAATTATAGTATTATTACAAATAGGATTAGGGGTTTCAACCTGACAAATAGAACTACATCCATCATTGTTAACTAAATTTCCATCATCGCAACCTTCTCCATCCTCTTTTGCTCCATTTCCACAAACAGCTGCAGGGGTCATTGTAACTAATAGTTCGTCTGAAAAAGAAGTAGTTATTCCATTGATAGTTAATGCTTTAATGATAAACTTAAGAGGGTCTCCTTCTAAGAAATCTCTACCTAAATCCATTTTTTCTTTATTTACTATAAATGTAATCCCTGTGCTTCCACTGCTAACAGTTCCAGTTATAGTCTCAATAGGATCATCTCCTCCAATAGCATCTTTTTCATAAATATTAAAACTAGCAGGTAAATTGTCACAACCAACAATTCCACTAATAGTTGCTGTTGAACTAGCAGAAAATCCTTCTGCAAAAGTAAGAGAATCAGGGGACCAAGTCATAGTAGCCCCATTAATATTGCAAACAGAACTTTCATTCTGGCAATTAAGGTCACATCCATCCCCATTAACATAATTTCCATCATCACATTCTTCTCCTTCTTCAGTGATATAATTTCCACAGGTACTCCCAATAGGAATCATTGTAACTGCTAATTCGTCTGAGAAAGATTTAGTTGCACTTCCAACTTGTAATGTTTTAACAATAAATTCAAGAGGATAATCTTCTGCATCTTTTCCAGCATTAACTTTTGTGCTATCTACAGTAAAAGAAACACTAGCTCCACCATTGTTAACATTAGTTCCAGTTAAAGTTTCAATTGGATCATCTCCTCCAACAGCATCTTTTTCATAAATTTGAAAACTAGTGGATAATCCTGTACAACCAATCATCCCACTAATTGTTGCTGTTGAACTAGCAGTAAGTCCTTCGTTAAAGGTAAGAGAATTAGGAGACCAAGTCATAGTAGCACCACTAAGGTCACAAACAACCAAGTCTTGAGGCTTTATACTCACATTCATCCACTGTGAAAAATCTCCTCTAATTTCAAGTGTTTCATTAGTGTACTCTGAAGTTGCATAATCTAAATATAATGTAGCTCTTGGAGTGAATAAGGTGTAATTTGTAACAGAACTAATATCCGATTTTGAAATAACCCAATTAGCGATTATTTCTCCTCCAGTTCGAACAGTTGTGGTATTCTGCCAGATAGAATTTACTCCGTTATAAATATCAACTCGTACTTGTCTTCCGTCCCCATTTCTTATTCCCGTTATTTTAACATTTCCTGAAAGACTACTAGCTGGAAAAGCACTTGAATCAAATGTTAGATGTTCGGTTGGTTCATTAGTGTATTCTGTAAATAACCCTTCATCCCACCAACTAGCAGTTGCGGAATCAAATGTAGGAAGACAATCATAAGCACAGTTTGTATGATTTTCTCCATTAAGGCAAGCCCCGTCATGATTACATCCAGTAAGAGTCAAAGAATTAGCACTAAGCTTATCGATAGATATTGCAGCCACCTTAAATCTAAATGAAAGTACTTTATTTATTGCAGTAGCGGGTACGGTCCAGGTTCTTTCAAAATTCTGTGAGGTTGCTGTTCCAGATATATCACAAGAAGAATTGAACGCTGCTCCACTTGATTCAATTATATCAATGCAATAAGCTTGACCATTAGTTGATTCAAATTCTGCGAGGCCAATGCTAATAGATATTTTTACATTCTGTGTTGTTCCATCATTCTTCACAAACAAAGAAGTTTGATTCCAATTTCCAGTAATAGAATCTCCTGCTCCTGCACTTACAAAACCTACTACCATTAAGAATAAAAATAGACTTCCAAAAACTAAACTAAAACTTTTACCCCTCATTTTACATTTAATTAACATAAATGTCTTTTATAAATATTTCTGAGATTTTTGAAAACTTTAGATTGTTAAAATTTATGGTTTCGTCGTAAAAAAGAATAATAATCTAATCTGGCAATTGTTTTTCAAATTTAGCTGTAGATTTTTCTTTAGGGGAAATATAATTTATAACATACACGCCTCTGGCAAAAGAATTAATTTTATCCGAAGGAATAATAATTTTACCTTCTCTATTTAATTCTATTTTCTGTTCATGAACCAATCTTCCAGAAAGGTCATAGACATTTAATATTCCATCTTCACCAAATTGTCCACTATTAATAACAACATTCAAATCATAACCTGCGGTCACAGGATTTGGAAATATATTTAATTTCTTTTCAAGAGGATTAACAATATCTTCGGTTCCACTTACAGGATTTCCTGGTCGTGATGTTATGAGATAAGGATTTTTGAAATTTAATGTTGGGGGGGTATTATTATGCATGATAAACTTTATTACCGGGAATTCCCCATAGATCCATGCTTCATTGACGGGGCTTTGATAATAGTTTAGTCTTTCAATTTTAACAATGTCTCCTTCATTGTTTCTCATTGAAACATCTCCAGGAAAAACTCTTTTGTCCGTCTGTGGTTCTATAAAATACCAATCATCAAAATTAGTTGGGTCTTCTCCAACAAGAATTCCATTCATTGCATGTCCTACTCCTGGTGTAGAAGTTGTTTCAACTTGATAAACTGGAAGATTAAATAATCCATTTTCATTACTCATGTTAATTAGACCACTAAGATATTCATAACTATAAATTCCATTTTTGATGTCCTTTGCTTTTTCTAGTCCAGCAAATTTTAACCAGAATCTTGTAGAATATTCTGAACAATCCCATCCTTCACGATAAGAGGTATTAGTATCATCCAATTTTACAAGTTTTTCAAAATAGTCAATCTTTTCTTGTTTTGTTAAATAATTCCAGTCGCTTGGAGCATAAAGGGTTGTTCCATTCATTACTGATTGAATTATTGAAGCATCTGTTGAATTTGTTATTCCATCTCCGTTTACATCTCCTCTGTAGGAAGTGTTTCCATTCTGAATTGCTTGAACATCTGCAAATTCATTAATTACGTGATTCCCATTAACATCTTTACTTCCATAATATTCTCTTTCTCCCATGTCTTTGTCTCTATAACCTGGTCTAATGAAAGGGTTTACAACCTGGTCTCCATACCAGCTTCCGGTTGTACTCTTTAGTCTGGGCATTTCATCTTCATAATTAGCTGTATTAATACTAGAATTATAGCTCCCGGTAACAATTCCCTGAGGATTCTCTGCAGTCACGTGTCTAGGAGAGAAGATTTTGGTCTGACTTTGGGCTTCTATCTTATTTGGAGCAAGTGCCAAAGCACCTAAAGTTGCACCTAAAAAAGCAGCCTTTTTCACACCTTTTGTTAGTCTATCTGTAAGCTTTTTCATCTTATTTAACTATGTAGTAGTAACTTATAAAGGTTTCTATGAATAGTATAATTTGAAAGAAAAGGGGATATTTAATGGTTTTGGAGAAATGGGTTATAACTCCCCTCTAATCATCTCAATTACCTTGCCACTTATACTTTTAACGGGTTTTTCTAGAACTTCTTCATCTAAATCTGAGTTGGCTATGAACTCTCGAGCTTGATTCTTCGTCTTCCCAGACTCCACAAACGCATATATAATAGCATTTTTGATTTTTCCATTCTTTTCAATAATTCTTCTAAGAATCATTTCCTTTTCATTCGCCTTTTTTTCCTTAAATCCAATCATCCAAGAATTGACCCTCGGAATGGGTTTAAACTTGCTTTGGTCAATTTTTTGTATAAATCTAAACTTAAAATATAGATTAGCCACAATGCCAATCTTAGTTTCCTGATTTTCAAGAATTTCCTTAAAATTTTCTCCAACAATCAGAACGCCTTCTTCAATTCCTTCGGCTACCATCTTATGAATAATTGGTTCAGACATTGAATAGGGAATATTTGCAACAATCTTATTGCTTCCTTCCCATCCATACTTTTTAGCATCACCAAAGATTAAACTTAGATTTGAATTTTCTTTTTTAATTTCTTCAA
>CAIKWG010000004.1 GCA_903831045.1 uncultured archaeon
AATTGTTGGAAGTAAATTAACAACTCCTGGAAATTATGGATGTACTTTCTATGCAACAGATGCTGCTGGAAATACTAATTTAACTTCAACAACTTTTAGCGTTAGTGATGTAACTGCTCCAGTTATTACTGTTACAAGTCCTACTAGTGGGGGAGTTTATAATCAGAATACTATTGAGCTTTCTCTTGTAACAAATGAGGATGCAAATGCTGCTTGGTATTCTCTTGATGGAGGAACAACGAATGTTTCGATGGGAAATACAACAAGAACAAATTGGAATTATTCCGTATTATTAATTAATAATCCTTATTCAATCATCTTCTGGGCAAATGATAGCTCTGGGAATATTGGTACCTCTGGGACTAGAGCATTTACTATCAGTGATATCGCTCTAGATACAATTCCTCCAGTAATTACAATAACAAGTATTTCCAATGCTTCCTACAAGGGGTTGACTGGAGTTGCATTAAATATTACCACTAATGAAAATACTAGTGCTGCATTCTATTCTCTAAATGGTGCTGCAAATGTTTCAATGGTAAATACCTCTCTTACTCATTGGGGTACAATTCTTCCAAGTTTAACTCAAGAGTTTACAAACACTCTTATTGTTTATGCAAATGATTCTACAAATAATAATGGAAGTTCTATAATTACTTTCTATTCAGATAGTCTAGCTCCTAGATTTAATGATGTTTCTGCAACTTCTGTAAATGAAACTCAAAATGCTGTTTGCAATGCTTATGTTAATGATAGTTTTTCTTTTTCAAGCGTAAAGATTTCTGAAAATGCAACAACTCCTGGAACCTTCATGAATCATACAATAGATTTAGCTTCTGCAGGCTATGCAAATTATACAATTCTAAATGTTGTAAAGGGAAATTATAGCTGTATATTCTATGCAACCGATGCTGCTGGAAATTCTAATTTAACTTCAACAACTTTTCTTGTTAGTGATGTAACTGCTCCGACTTTAACTGTTACAAGTCCAAGTAATTCTAGCTATGGGGATTCTTCTATTGCCGCAAGTTTAGTTACAAATGAGAATGCAAGTTCCGCTTGGTATTCTCTGGATGGTGCTGTAAATATTAGTCTTGCTGGTTCTGGAACTAGTTGGAGTTCTAATTTAGCAGCTCAAACAATTGGAAGTCATAATATTAAATTTTACGCAAATGATAGTTCTGGAAATACTGGTAATTCTAGTTTGATATATTTCAGTGTAGCTGCTTCAGATACAATCGCTCCGGTTTTAACTTCTACTCTTGCCAATGCAAGTTATAAAACAGCTTCGACAATTGAGTTTAATACTTCTAGTAATGAGAATTTAATCTGGGCGGGATATACTCTTAATGGAGGAGTTTTAACTAATCTAACAAACCTATCTGCTATTTTGTGGAATGGAACTTTGAGCAGTTTAACTTCTGGTTCAACAAATACTCTTGTTATTTATGGTAATGATAGCTCAAATAATAGAGGTAATCTTACAATAATTTTTTACTTTGATAATGAGAAGCCTCAGTTTAGTGATATTTCTGCAACTTCTGTAAATGAAACTCAAAATGCTGTTTGCAATGCTTATGTTAATGATAGTTTTTCTTTTTCAAGCGTAAAGATTTCTGAAAATGCAACAACTCCTGGAACTTTTATGAATCATACAATTGATTTAACTTCTGCTGGCTATGCAAATTACACAATTTTAAATGTTGTAAAAGGAAATTATAGCTGTATATTTTATGCAACTGATGCTGCTGGAAATTCTAATTTAACTTCAACAAATTTTCTTGTTAGTGATATTACAGCTCCGGCTCTCACAATTAACTCTCCCATAGCACAGAATTATTCTAGTAATTCTATTCTATTCAGTTTAACTACTAGTGAAAGTGTTGTTGCTGCAAATTATAGTCTGAATGCAGGGGTTACAAATGTTTCTTTGACTGGAAGCGGAGTTAGCTGGAGTAAAATTACAACCGTGACCGATGGAACATATACTGTAAGTTTTTCTGCAATTGATTCTTCTGGAAATATTGGAACTTCTAGTGTTTCAATTATTGTCGATACATCGGTAAACGATTTGGTTGCTCCAGTGATTACAATCTGGTCTCCAATTAACGGAACCTATGATTTGGATGGAAGTGTTTTATTAAATATAACTTCTGATGAAATTTTATCCTGGGCTGGCTACAGAAATAATTCTGGAGCATTGGTTAGTCTTGGCAATACTAGTTTGACAACTTGGAATAAAACTGTGGATTTGCCTGAAGGAACAAATGTAATTACTTTCTATGCTAACGATAGTAGAACTGCTCCTCAAAACCAGGGAACAAGAAATGTAACTGTTTATGTTGATTTAACCAATCCAGCAGTTAGTTCTTTTGTTTGTGATTCTTCTGTAAATAATTCTGTTAATTTAATTTGTAATCTGAGTGCTTCGGATGCTGTTGGATTAGATTATGCAATTTTGAGTTATAATTTTTCTGGAAGTTTTGTTAATTCTTCTACAATTGATTTAACTGGAACAAGCGATAGTTTAAGTTATAGTTTTAATGAGGCTAATTATACTCCTGGAAATTATGCAGTGAGAGCCTATGTGGTGGATTTGGCTGGAAGAATAAATGATAGTAACATTGATTATGTGACTGTTCTTGATGATAGAGCTCCATTGGTTGAGAATATTAGTTATTTCCCGAATAGTTCTGCACAATTAGATCCTACAATAGATGTTATAATTAATTCTTCAATTAGCGAAGATTATTTAATTTCAAGTGTAAAAGTTTATTATAAAAATGTTTCAGATTCTTCTTGGACTTCTGTGACTATGACTAATACCAGTTCTAGTGCTTATAATGTTACAGTTAATTTTGATGCAGGAAATTGGACTTTCTATGTAAATGCAACAGATGCTGCTGGTAATTTTAACAGGTCTTCTAATTATAGTTTTGTTGTGGCTGATGATATATCTCAAAATGTTACAACTAATATAACTTCTATTGAATCTTTTACATACGCACAGAGAACTTCTGCCAATGAATTGGGGTATATTGTTTTGAATACTACTTCTGATACTTCTTTAAATTATAATATTACAATTTCCGCTGCTAGTGCGGTTTTATCTAGATTTAATTTAAATAATACTCTTAATCAAACTGAAAATTATAGTGCTGCTTCAGGAGATATTTTGAATATCCCTCTTTATGCTAATTTAACTGATTTAACTTCCGGGTTATATTCTTTTAACATAACTGTTATTTCTGAAGCTGGAACTCAATTATTTGAGAGAAGTTTGAATATTCAAACTGCTGAAGGCCCATATTTTGTTTTAACCTATGATAGTTATTCTTCTTCTGTAACAAGAGGGCAATCAGATGTTGAATTTATTGTTTCTGTTACAAACCTTGGAACTCAAGATGCGCAGGATGTTTATTTATATTGGACTTTGCCTTCTGGATTTAGTTTAAGCTCTGGAAGTTTAACAAGATCTTTTGGAAATTTAGCTGTAGGAGTTGCTGGTACCAATTCAATTAAGATTAATGCTAGTTCTTCAATCAGTGCTTCTAGTTTAACTATCAGTGCAACTGCAAATGCAACCAATGCTAATTCTTCAACTAGTTCTAAGTCCATTAGTATTAGTAATCCTATAACTGTGATCGAAACTGTTACAACTAGTGGGGGCGGTGGAGGAGGCGGAGGCGGAGGAGGCGGTGGAGGAGCTGAAGCTGTGGTTTATTCAAAAACAATTGAAATTGTAAGAGGAGAAGAAGATAGTTTTTATCTTGATGTGACGAATAAATATATTAACAAGACTCTTTCAAATTTGAGTTTATCTGTAACTGGATTCTTGGCTCAATATACTGAGGTTAGCCCAGCAGTTATTAATAATTTGAAGTATAATCAATCTAATAGATTTAATGTTAAATTAAGTGTTCCTGCTTACAAAGAATCCTATGAGGAATATACTCTAAAGGCAGTGATTAAAGGAAATTTAATTTTAGAAACTGGTGCTAGTGCTTCCTATACTGAAACTCAAAACATTTTACTTATAATCGAAGAGATTAGTAAAGAAAAAACTAAGAATGCTCTGTTTGAAGCTGAAAAAGCAATTGAATCCATGAAAAATTCTGGATTTAATGTAGATGAAGCGTCTAAACTTTTATTACAGGCAGAAGAGAAATTGGCAATTAGAAAGAATATGGAAGCTTACACTCTTGCTCAGCAAATTTTAGATATTAAAACTAGAGCAGTTGAAACTATGAAACTCATAAATAAATTAGATGATGCTATTAAAAATCCTAGTAAAATGTACTTGCTTACTGGAGGGTTTACCAATACAGAAAATTTAACTGCTTTATCTGGTTCTGGAATGAAACTTGAAGCTGGTTCTTCTCAAGAATTACTTGACTTGGCTAGAGCTGCTTTTAGTCGTGGGGATTATTCTCTAGCGTTGGATAGAGCTAGGTCTGCACAATTGATGTTGGTTCTTGAAAGAAAAGGAGATCTTGGAATTTTCTTTAGTCTCTATTGGAAGATAATTTTATTTGTTTCAATAGTGGTGTTTGTATTTGGTTTTCTGACAATTAGAAGACTTAAGAAATTTGGTTTAATAAAAAGAGTTAGAAGATTAAATGAAGAAGAACTTGTTATACAAAAGGCATTATCTTCAAGTCAGAAAGAATATTTCCATGGAACTTTATCTGCTGGAAATTATCATGTTGCTCTTGCGCAGCATCAGAAAAAACTTGCTAAGATTAAAAAAGAGAGAATCACTCTAAGAAATAGAAGAATTAAACTTTTGAAGGCCGAAGACATTAGAAAAGAACTTCATAGTGAAGTGGGTCAAGTTGAGAAAGAAATTAAAATGCTACAGGAAAAGTATTATCAAAAGAGAACAATCTCTGAGCAAGCTTATAAGACTGAATTTAAACTTCTGCAAGGAAGACTAGCCGAAATAAATTCAGAGGAAACATCATTGGATTTAAAGGAGGACAAAAAAAAGAAAAGATGAAAAAACAAATATTTATTCTCTTGTGTTTTGGAATTTTAATTAATCTTAATTTTGTTCTTGCTCTGAATGAAACTATTGATAGAAATTATGCTATGAACGAAATAAATAATTCGCAGGGAATAATTTCTGAATTTATTGTTAATAATTTTTCTACTCAATATTTGGAAGATACTCTTTTTGAAGCTCAAACTATCTTTAAGCAGGTGGATTATGCGGAGATACTTAGAGGAAATATCAATGCTTCTGCAAGTGATATAAAAGAGGCAACTTTAGCTTTACAATTAATTAAATGGAAAAATTTGAGTTATGCAGATGTGGTGGCTTCTACGGACAAGATTAGAGAAAGAAGAGTTCAAGCTTTTTTACTCTATGATAAACTTGTAATCGCTAAACAAAAAGGAAATACTTCTGAAGCATTGACTATCCTAACTAATGCTGAAACTTCTTTTTATAATGGAAGATATAATGAGACAGACAGTTATTTACAAGATTTTGCTAATTATTTAGAAGCTCAGAGAATTGAACAAAGCACAATTAATGTTTTTTCTAGAAATACTAAAAACTTCTTCCAAAAGTATTGGATAGAAATTATTGGAGTTCTTTTGGCTCTTGTGGTGATAATCTATATTTTGGAAAAGATAAGAATGAAAAAAAATCTTCGTAGTAAAATTGAAAAGATGAAAGCTGAAAAAGAATCTCTGGATAAATTAATAAAGAAAGCACAGAGAGATAGATTTGAAAAAAATAAGATATCTGGGCTGGTTTATAACATTCAAATGGAAAAGTATAATGAAAGGCTTCAGGCTATCAATGATGAACTTCCTGTTTTAACAAAAGAATTGAAGAATGGAAAGAAAATTAAGAAGAGAAAATAAGAGTTAATATTTTATTTCTATAAGCTGTTTTAAATCATTATAGCATAGCTGTGAATCTGGTCTTGCATTCATAAATACTACTTTATATCTTCCCAGACTTCCATTTGCATCTGTAATTACTACGTGCTGCCAATTTAGATGACTGTCCTTTAGAATTATTTGTTTTCCTATATAATCCTCTATTACTTTTTTCTTTTCATCATCTGTTTTGCCAAGAACTATTTCTGTAAGTATCATCTTAGAATGCAACTTTAGGTAATTTTCTATCTGCTTCTACAATTTGAAAGAATTCTTTTTCTTTTCTTCCAAACATACTAGCAAATATCTTTCCTGGGAAAGTTGTGCATAGATTGTTGTATGTTAGAATAGAATCATTGTAGAACTGTCTTGAATATGCAACCTTATCTTCTGTTGTTGTTAATTCTTTTTGCAATTCTAGAAAGTTTTCATTTGCTTTTAGTTGAGGATAATTTTCTGCAACAGCGAACAATTTACCCAATGCTGATTCAAGAGCATTATCTGCTTTAACTTTAGAAGTTATATTCTTTGCACCAACCAAAGCTTTTCTTGCATCACTAACTTCTTTCATTATTTTAGCTTCATGCTTTGCGTATCCTTTTACTGTTTCAATCAAATTTGGAATTAGGTCTGCTCTTCTTTTTAGTTGAACATCAATTTGTGACAGAGAATTAGCTATTCTATTTGCCAAAATTGCAAATCTGTTATAATAATTGAAGATAATTAATGCTACAAGAACTACTATCATTAATGGTATCCAAATGATTGCAAGCATAGATTAGAAAATAAGATTATATTTATAAAACTATCTTTCTTATATTAGGTTATGACTAAAGTGAATAAAAAAAAGTGCATCGGATGTGGAGCTTGTGTTGCAACCTGTCCCGAGGTTTTTGAATTGGATGATGATGGTAAAGCACAGGTTAAAGCAGATAAGAAATTACCTTGTGTGAAAGAAGCTATTGCAGATTGTCCCGTTGGTGCTATTAGTAAATAATAGTTCAATAGAATCAAAATTTCTTTGTTACAAAACCTTTATTAATTCTTTTTCTCTATCTTATTTATGCAAAAAAAGAGGGTAGATGCAGGTATAGATTTTGTTAAATGGTTTTCTGAATTAAATAAAAATTCTGGTCCTATTGCTGGAGGAAAAGGAGCAAATCTTGGAGAAATTTATAATGCAGGAATTCCAGTACCAAATGGATTTGTTATAACGGCTCAAGCTTACAATTATTTTATTGAAAAAGCTGGAATTAAACCAAAAATTATGTCTATGTTATCTGCTATTGATTATGAAAATACAGATCAACTAAATAGTGTTGTTGCAGACGTTAAAAAATTAATTATTGAAGCGCAACTTCCTGAAGAACTTAAGGAAGATATTCTTGATGCCTATGAAACTCTTGGAATGGGAAAGCTTGATTTAACAAGTGGCAGTGCTAAAGACATTTTGAATGTTTCTGCCGAGCCTGTTTTTGTTGCTGTTCGTAGTTCTGCAACAAGTGAAGATCTTGCCGAGGCTAGTTTTGCAGGACAGCAGGAAACTTTTTTGAATACAAAAGGTAATGATGATCTTTTGGAAGCAGTTAAGAAATGTTTTGCTTCACTTTTTACTCCTAGAGCAACCTATTATAGAAATAAAACTGGATTCAAACATGAATCTGTAAGCTTGGCAGTTGTTGTTCAAAAAATGGTCCAATCGGATAAGTCTGGGGTTATTTTTTCTAAAAGTCCAAGTTATAACGATGAAAATATAATTATTGAAGCAGTTTATGGCCTTGGAGAGGGAATTGTTTCTGGGCAAATTACTCCTGATCACTATCTTGTTTCACGTGAATTAAAAGTTTTGGAAGCTACGGTTTCGGATAAGAAAATTGCTTTTTCAAGAGATTCTTCGGGTAAAACTAAAATTTTTAAATTAAAACCGGAAATTTCTAGTGCTCAGGTTTTGAAAGAGCATGAACTTAGAAGACTTGCAGATTTAGCAATTCAACTTGAAATTCATTATGGTAAACCTCAGGATATAGAATTTGCAATTGAAAAGGGAGAGGTATTTATTGTGCAAACAAGGCCAATAACTACAATTGAAAAAAGAATTGAGTCTGGAGATAAGGGAAGTGTTAAAGATAAGGGAGATGCTATTCTTAGCGGGCTTGCTGCTTCTCCAGGTGTAGCCTCTGGAGTTGTAAAGATTATTCATGACCTGAAAGATTTGGACAAAATAAAAACAGGGGATGTACTTGTTACTGAAATGACTAATCCAGATATGGTTGTGTCTATGCAAAAGTCTTCTGCTATAATAACTGATGAAGGGGGGTTAACTGCACATGCTGCAATTGTTTCTCGTGAAATGGGTATTCCTTGCGTTGTGGGCACTCGTTTGGCTACTCAAAAATTAAAGGATGGAGATATTGTGACGGTGGATGGTTATAATGGAAAAGTTTACATGGGTGCAACCCAAAAAACCGAGAAAAAAGAAATTATGCCTGTGGATGCTGTTACAAAAACAAAAATTAAGGTTATTGTAGATTTGCCTGACTTTGCTGAACGTGCTGCTAAATCTGGAATTAGAAAAGTAGGTTTGACCAGAATTGAAGGAATCATTGCTGAATCTGGAAAGCATCCTAATTTATTTTTGAATGGAGGAAATATTAAAGATTATGAAGATATTATCTTTAAGGGGATTACCGGAATTGCAAAATATTTTGATGAACTTTGGATAAGAACTTCTGATATTAGAACGGATGAATATCAAAATTTAGAAGGAGCTCCTAAGACCGTTGAAGCAAATCCAATGTTAGGTATGCATGGTATTAGATTTAGTCTGAAATATCCAGCTATTCTAAAAGCTGAATTAAATGCTCTAAAAAGAGTTGCGGAGAGCGGGAAAACAATCGGAGTTTTGATGCCTCAGGTTATTTTGGTTGAAGAATTACAAGCAGTTAAAAAGATGATAAAAGAAATTGGATTTGAAGTAGCAAAAGTTGGAATAATGATTGAAACTCCTGCGGCTGTTCAACTCATTAAGGAATTTTGTGAAGAAGGAATTGATTTTATCTCATTTGGAACAAATGACCTAACTCAATACATGCTTGCAATTGATAGGGGTAACGAGGCTGTTCAGAGCTTATACAATGAAATGCATCCTGCAATTTTAAGACAAATGGAATATGTCATTAGAACTTGTAAAAGATATGAAGTTGAGTCAAGCATCTGTGGGCAATCTGGAAGTAAAAAAGAGATGGTTAAATTTTTAGTTGAGACTGGTATTGATAGTATTTCTGTTAATGCAGATATGGCTAAAGAAATATCGGACTATGTCGCTGAATTAGAAAAAGGTACCGATAAGGATATGAGAGATTATGAAAAACATAAGGAAAAAGAGCAAACAAATTTGCTCAACGATTCAAGCAAGAAGCCCTTGAATAAAGAAGAGCAAACAAATTTGCTTAATGAAGGAAATAAAAAATTAGAAACCTATGAGATTGAAGAAGACATTAAACCATTAAACAACGATAGAGATGGATGTGAAGATGAGTCTGTCGATTCCAATGATGAGGAAATTGTAAAAGATGTGGATAAAGCAGTAAGTCTAATTGAAAAAGAAAAACAAGATTATATTAAGAAAAATCCTAGTGCAAAAGAAGATGAAGATTCTTCCTATGAAGATGAACTTCTAGGGCTTCTTAATGAGGATAAAACTTTATAAATATAAACTTCCTATATAACATATGGCTGAAAAAAAGGTGACAACTAAAACAATTACAACTGAAGAACTCGTTAAGAAAAAACCTGTTAAACGGAAAATGATTGTGAAGGATTCTGAAAATGCTGAGCTTAATAGAATGCTCGTTGAAAATTTTGTTTCTTTGCAAAAAGTTTTAACTTCTTTAAGTTCTAAATTTGATGATATGACTAAAAAACTTTCTGAAGTTTTAGATTTATTTGAAGAATCAGCGAAGGCATTTGTTAAAAAAGATATTCCAAAAGAACAATCTTCAGCAATATGGCAAAAAGAAATTACTGATAAAATTGATAATCTCTTTGAGCAGAACAAAATATTAGCAAGAGGACTGACTCTTATTCATGAGGAAGCAACTAAAGTAGAAAATGTTTCTGTTACTATGTCCCCTCCGCCAACTTCCCCTTCAATTATGAATTATATGTCAATGGCTCCTTCTCCTCCTAGAGGTGAAATGATTAAACCTCCTATGAGAACTGGAGTTCCTGAAAAAGTAGAAGGCATCCCTTTGAATGCGAATAAAAGAGTAAAAGAAGAAGAGGAACCTGTTTTTAACATTCAAGAATCTCCATTTTCTGCAAAAAAATGATTAGGAAAGAAAAGTTAGAAATTTTTGGTAAAATTCTAATGTTCCTTGGGTTTATTATCATAATTTTTAATGCAGTTATTTATCTCTTTAGACTGTGGTTTAGCTGGTCTTGGCTAAGTCTTATTGGGCTTGTTCTGGTAATTATAGGAATGAGGCTCATGCGAATTTCTAGGGAAACAAAGAAGCAAGAATCTATTCCATCTAGAAAAATTTCTGGGAGAAAAAAATGATTGAACAGGTTAGTGTAGAAAAGAAAGCTTTGTTTATTGAAGCATTTACGGAAGAACTGATTAAAAGTTCATTTAAGAGAGTTGGGCTTTTTAGAATTCAAAAATTAATACAGGACAGCGAGGGATTTCAAGATCCTAGAGAAAGAAGAGAGTTGGTTAAAAAAATTGTTGAATCCAAAGAAAAAGAGAGAGAGGAAATGGTTTCTTCTTTGCATGAATTATCAAAACCGGTTGGATTTACAAGAAGTTTTTCTGTCTATGAAAAACCTACTGTAAAAAAGGCTCCTCCTAGTTTTTTTAGTGTTTTCAAACCTAAAAAAGTTGCAGAAGTGCAACCTATTAGGAAATTTGCAAAGGTTCTCAAGGTTCCAGAACCAAGATTGCCTTCTAGGTTGAGTTATCTAACTCCCGTTAAAACCAATGAAGAAATTGATTTGGGTAAGTTAAATCTTCTTGTGCAAGACCCAAATGTTGTTTCTATTGAGGTTGAGGGACCAAATAAGAATGTATTTGTTTCTGGGAAGATGGGAACAAAAAAAACTGGTGTTATTTTGACCAGCGAAGATATAGATAAGGTTTTGAATGATTTTTCTTCCAGTACTAAGATTCCAGTTAATAATGGATTGAATAAAATGGCTTTTGGAAAATTGATATTAAATGCAGTTGTTTCTGGGAAGATGGATAAAAGATTAAGCCTGAAGAAGATTCTTGAAAATCCTAATATTGTTCCTCGTCCGGTTTCTAACGATAAAATAAATCCTGTTCGTAAAAGAAGAGTGTTTTCAACCTGAATTCTAAAATATAAATTTTTATAAAACCTCAAATATACCTTTTACTATGAAATCAGAAATTAGCTATCTACCAATAGACGTTGCTCGAAAAAAAGCAATTGTTGTAGGACCAGAACTTAAACAAGAGAATCTAGAATCATTTTCAATGTTTAGGGAACAATACGTGGGAGCTCTAAAAGAGATAGAATCACGTTTTGGCAAACATGGATTGGCTCTTAAATCATTTTGTGAAGGTATGGATTTTGAAAATTTAACGGGATCTAATTTTCTCTTTGCAAATTATCTTGCTTCCTTTAGTGGGAAGAAAATAATTAATCTTCCAGAGTTAGAAGGAATTCTTAATCAAAATACAAGTTTTTTTTCTTCTTTTTATTTAGATGTTTCTGAGGTTGTTCTTTTATCAAATAAAACTTCTTATGCAAAAAATAAATATTTATTGGAACATCTTGTTAATCAGGTTGAATATTATGGATATGAACTCAATTCTGAAAAACCTTTGATTATTCCTTCTCCTAAGATTGTATTGGATTCTGAAAATTTTGATAAAGGTTATGGTCTTTTATTAGAATTAGATAAGGATGCCTATTATGATTCCTCTTTTATTCCTCATAGAGAAAGTGTTTTTCTTGGGGGAGTTGAAAATGCATTGTCTTCTTCAAAAAATGGAATAAATCGTATAAGTTTTATGGAAAATGAAATCAATATTGGTCCTAACCTAAATGAATCCTATGAAAATGGAAGAATTGTTTTTATTGAAAAATAAAATTTAGAATAAATTTTCACTTTTTGAATAGTTAACTAGTGGGGTTGATGCAGAACTTGATTCTTGTAGGGTGTAAGCAATGTCCTTAAGCCAGTTTATTTTATCTCTCTCAATATAATAATCCATTGTTGTTGAATTAAGTGAAGCTTGGTAGGAATATTCTACTTGATAGGTTTCTAGTGTGAATTTAACTATTACCCAATCTCTGTAATCTTTTGCTTCTTGTTTGATTGTTGCATTTCCAAAGTATGCTAATAAAGTTGATTTTTCTGTTGTAGTTAATTTTTGTAATTTAGATTCTTCTGGTATTGTTGCATTTTGTTCTGGAGTAAGAGAAACATTTTCTTCTGCAATTGGTTTTTCTTTAACTCCAATTGTAACATTTTCTCCTAATTTCATACTAGTTGAGTCTATTTCTACATCTCCATAAACTAATCTTACATCTAAATTTCCTTTTTGTAGGCTAAGATTCAGGTTAGTTAAATCAATAGGGAATGAAACCAGTTGATCCTT
Organism: uncultured archaeon; assembly: GCA_903831045.1. Lineage (GTDB taxonomy): Archaea > Nanobdellota > Nanobdellia > Pacearchaeales > GW2011-AR1 > GW2011-AR1. Next base: position 12,521 of record CAIKWG010000004.1, read on the forward strand.
GAGATAGTTAGCTCCGAATCCTTCTGTTGAAGTATAATAGGAAGTTGTTATGGTTACTTTATTTCCTGTTTGTTCTAATTTAATGTAAGAATCATCTAGTTGTTGATTTTCTGTTGCAACACTTCCTGGAACCAATTCCAGCTTTTCTCCTTCTTTTAGAGTATATGTCAATTCTTCTGGATATGTTAGGTCTTTTGACATTTCTTCTGTTGAGCTAATAACATTTCCTGTTGGATTTAGAGATAAAAAGAATTTTGAAACTCCTCCTACTATTCCTCTAATAATATTTCCTGTTATTGTTGTTTCTGTCTGTGTCTCTGCTGTGGGTTCTAGTGGAGCTGATTCTGTAGATGTTTCAGGAACTATTTCTGCAGGAATCTCTTCAGTTGTAGGTTCTACAACTGCAGGTTCTGTTGGAATTTCAACTGATTGTTCTGCAGGGATTTCTTCTGTTGTAACATTAGTTTCAGTATTGGGAGTTGTTGTCTCATTGGATGTTGGTGTTTCACTGGAAGGGGTTTGATTTTCTGTTGGGGTTTCTCCAGCTGGAACTTCTGGTTCAGCTGTTTCTGTTGTAGTCTTTAATTTGAAATAAACTCTCTCGGCTTGAATTTGAGAACCCGCAACTCCATAACCTTCACCTTCACCGGTGATATCTTTACCTTGAACGTAAAAATCTCCCAATTCTAGTTGAGCAGTAGTTAATTTATTGATTAGGAATTCATAGGTTTTATCATTGTTTTGAATAATTAATTTTGAATCTGCAGGTAAAAGTTCACCTTGATTTAATTTTATATTTAAAAGACCTGAAAGGATTTGCCCTTCCACATAGTTTCCTTGTAAATCCATTGTAACTTTACCAGTTGGGCTAAGTTTAGGTATTACAAATATTAATAATAAAGTTATTATTGCCAGAGGAATTAAAAATTGAAATAATCTTTTGTTTTTATTATGTTTAGAATGGCCTGCTGAAGAAAGAGTCGGTACTTTGTTGTTTCTTCCATGATATTCAGATACTACTTTTCCATCTACCCTTTTACTTTCGTAAAGGTATGGACCGTATAGTTTTCCGTTTCTCTCGATATATTTTTTATAAGCCATATTCTTGGTTTAACTAAGTTTGTTTTTGATTTAATTTATGAAAAATAAAAAAATAAAAAAAGTGTTTTTATTCAGCGGTCTGCTGTTGTTGTGGTGTATATGGAACTAACACTAATGTCTGATTTCCAATTGCCAATTGATAAGCTCCTGTTGAATTTAACTGTGCAATCATATTTGCAAAGATATATTGTTGAGCTTCAATTTGCTTGTTTAGAACATAGTTGTCCATACTTGGTTTGATTACAAAAAAGTAAACTAGTACTAATGCAAGTAATATTATAATTGCAACTAGAATCTTTATAACCAATCCTTGTTTGCTTTTTTCTCCGTCTCTCATTTTGTTTTACCTCCTTTCATTATTCGTTTGTTGAAATCTCTATAAGAGTATTTATATCTTGTAATTTAACGTCACCATTTACTTTCACATATATTGAGATTACATCTCCTGCTTCAAATGTGATTGTATCTGTTGATTGTACATCATAATCGTTCTTTACTCCTTTTGAGTCCGCAACTATATCGTTTCTAAATCCAACTTCTTTTTGATTTCTATAAACAATTATTTCTACGTCCCCATTTCCATCTAATATTTCTGCATTGGTAGATAATCCAGTTATACTTCCGCTTCTCATCATTACATATCCTTTCTCAAGACTTCCTTTAATTCCAACTGCTGATTCTAGGAATTGAGATTCTTTAACTTCTCCCTTAAGTCCGAAATTAATTAACATCTTTGTAAGGATTATTTTATCTTTCTTGAATCCTTTAATTGCTTCATCGGATACTGTAATAACATAAACTGGTTTTTCTGTTCCCATGTCTACTTGATACATTGCAACATTTGTATTATCAATATTTTCAATATTAATTTGATCTGGTAAATCACTGAAATTTACTTTTTCAACAGACTGAACTTGAGTTTCATCAAGTCCTCTTTCTTTAAGAATATCTTTTACTATCCTTTGCGAACTTTCAGAAGTCACAACAGTTTCAGCTAGAACTCCTACTGCTAAAATCACCATTGTTACTATCGCAAAACTAAGTAATATCTTTTTCATTTAATCCCCTTTCTTTTCTTGTAAGTAAATAAGAAATTTCTTGTATTTAAAGGTTTCTTCTGTAGGTAAACTCTCTTGCCAAAACATCATTTCGAGAGGTAAATTTATAATCCTGTTTTTATTAGACTGATTATGGTAAACAATATTATTACAGATGAAAAACTTGAAAGCTATCTTGAATTGACTTCTAAAGCTCTGAGTATAGTTAAGGAGAATATTATTCCTGGACGCGAGAACGATGCAAAAGAAATAATCGAAATGGCTGAGAATTATCTATCTGATGCGGATCATTTTAAATCTAGAAAAAATTTTGTTCTAGCTTTTGGAGCCTTAAATTATGCTCATGGTTGGATTGATGCAGGAGTTAGACTTGGAATTTTTGATGTACATGATGATAAACTTTTTACAGTAAAATGAAAATTAAAAATTTGGAAAATGCTTTTGATGAAAGAATAAAAGAGATTGATAGTCAACTTTATATGAATCTTATTGATAATGTAACCTATGAGGTTGAAAGAAATTATGCTGAAACTGCTTTTAATCATCTAAAAAAAGAAGGAAAAGAAAGAGTTTGGGAAAGATTTTTTGGAAAATTTGATGTTGGAGAATATGAACAGGACAAGGGAGTTTATAATAGTGTAATATCTTTTATTCGAGAAGGAAGAAAATATCTTCAAGATTTTGCTGAGAAGGAAGGATTTTCTGAGGCTGATTTCTTTCCTGGAAAATAATAAGTTTTATATAACAACTTGATTTTATTTAGTTATGAAGAAAAAGGTGATTGTGATTAGTCTTGGAGGAAGTCTGATTGTTCCGGAGGAAGTGGATTATAAATTTTTAACTAGCTTTAAAAAAATTATTTTAAAAAATCAAGAGAAATATAGATTTGTAATTGTTTGTGGTGGGGGAAGTGTTGCTCGTAAGTATATAAACGCTCTTAGAGAATCAGGGAAAAATGAATATTCTCAAAGTTTAGCAGGCATCTCTGTGACGCGTATGAATGCTAGATTTATGAGCTATTTTTTTGATTTTGATCCTTCAAAAGGGATTCCTCATAAAATGAGTACGCTTAAAAAATATTTAAGAAAGAGGGGGATTGTTTTCTGTGGGGCTCTGGAATATAAACCTCATCAGACTTCGGATTCAACTTCGGCTCAAATTGCTAGTTATTTTGGAAGTGATTTTATTAATTTAACAAATGTTCCCGGATTGTATGATAAAAATCCTCTAAAATTCAAAAATGCAAAGCACATAACTGAAATTTCTTGGAAAAATTTTGATAAAATGGCCCAGAAAATTAAATTTGAGCCAGGTCAGCATTTTGTGCTAGACCAAACTGCTTCTAAAGAGATTATGAATCATAGAATAAAAACTTACATTCTTGGACAAGATATGAAACAGTTGGATAATTTGCTTAATGGAAAGAAATTTATAGGTTCAATTATTAATGGATAAATGGAACAGATTATTCTTAGAGAAGAAAATTTTAGTAGACTGAAAGAACTTGTTAAAAAAAATTCTGACAAAGAAATCATTTTCAGTTCGAATGATGATGATTTAAATTTGAAGATACTTGAAAAACTTAAAATTTCTATTCTTCTTTTAAATCTTGAAGGAAGAAAGGATTTTGCAAAACAGAGAAATTCTGGGTTTAATCAGGTTATGGCTAAACTTGCTAAGAAGAATAGTATTACTCTTGGAATAAATTTGGATGAGCTTGTTTTATCCCCGGATAAGGTAAGAATTATTGCACGTCTTAGACAAAATGTAGAAATTTGTAATAGAAATAAAATTCAAATGAAATTTGTAGGACAAAAGATTAATAGAGATACCTATGATTTGAAAGCGCTTGGTCTTGTTTTAAAAATGCCAACTTGGATGACTAAGAATTTGTAATCTAATTTTTTAAAAATTTTCTTTTAAATTAGTGTGCAACTATAATCTGTTTCCCAAATTTCATAATGGTCACCATTAGTGATATTAGTAACTAATTTACTTAATCTTACATATGCATTTGCACCGGTTTTATTTGGATAAACATGGGATATAATAGTAAGGCATTCTAGTTGTTGACTTCCAGGAAAGATGATGTATCTTCCAGCATAACTTGTGTTTGCTGTGGGTAAATCTGGACTATCAAAATATTCTCCTACAAAAAAAGGCCATATTGATGCAACTGTTCCTGTACTCAAGGCTGTTTCAGCAGTACAATTTCCTTCCTTACAAACAAATCCTGGGCCGAATAATCTTTCACAATCATCGTTTGATGCACATTCAAGAGGAACATAACATTCAGCTCCTGTGAGAGTTAATCCACAAGTTTCTCCTTCTGGGCAGGTTTCTAGCGTTTGAGTTATTGCACTTTCATTACATGTTCCGGAGTTACAAATTCTAGTTCTGTAATCTTGAACAATTGCATCCTTATCTCCATTACATCTTGGGCTTCCCATAAACCCGCTTGGACCACAGGTTTGTTCTACATTCTGTGCAGTACAATTTATTGATTCTGCAATGCATTCTCCATTATAGCAAGTTGTTCCTCCTGCACATGTTGTTTTTAATAATAAATCTGCTGAATCAGTACAAATTCCAACTAGACATTTGAATGTTCTATAATTTTGATAAACCTGGGTTGCATCTTGACTACAACGAGCTGTTCCATCAATCCAATTGTCTGCTCCACACATTAAATCTGAATTACATGAATCTTCTCCTCCAATTGTGCTTGTTCTATTTAATTTTGAATTTAATCCTCCGATTGGTTTTGACTGGAGTCCAATAATTTCTTCACCAGATTCTAAAAGAATAATCGGGGCTACAGATATTTTTTCTACATCATATAATATTAGTTCTGAACTTTCTGAGAGATTTATTGTAAATGTTTTTGATGACCCTTCGTTAAACATTGTGAATCTTCTATCAAATACTTCCACTGTTTTTCCGTCGTCCACCATTATTTTTATTCCGGTAACATTTCCTGAACCAACGTTTCTAGTTACCCTTACCGTTGCTATTCCTGAAGTGAAATTAACGTTTGCAGAATCTGTTTGTACATCTACAGTTATTCTTGCCAAAGATATTTGTCTTGTACTAGTGTCCATTACACTTCTTACAACCCCCCAGACAATAAGAATTGCTACAATTGTTATAGCTATTATTATAACAGTAGTAACTACACTGGATAAACCTCTCTTTTGCATGGAATCTAAACGCAGAATTAATTTATAAACATTCTTAAAAATACATTGCAATCTTAAAATAAGCAAAACATATGTTTTTTAAAACCCATTGATTTAATGTTTTTATGATTGAAAAACAAAAGATTGCTGAATCTCTAAGCCCGCATGAGAGAAAGATTTTGCCTTATTTAGAAGAGGGAATCTCTGATATTTGTCAAAAAACTAATCTTGACAGGGTTGCCGTGCTAAGAGCTCTTGAATATTTACAAAATAAAGGATTGATTAATCTGGTTGTTACACGAAAAAAGATTGTTGATGTGGGAGTTAATGGGGCTCTTTATAGAAAAAAAGGGTTACCAGAACGTAGGCTTTTGAATATTGTTGCTGAAAGAAGAATTGTTTCTCTTGAAGATGCTCAAAAGGAAAGTGAACTTAGTGATGATGAGTTCAAGGCATCTCTTGGAGCGCTAAAAAGAAAAGCAATGATTGATTTGAAAAATGGTAAGTTGGTTTTAAGTGCTAGTTCAGAAGAAATTTCTAAAAAAACACTGGAAGAATTATTTTTAGAAGATTTACCTCTAGCCTATGATGAACTTGGTCCTGAACAAAAGTTTGCTTTAAAAATTCTAGAGGGAAGAAAAAACATTATAGATTATAGTGAAGAAAAAGAAACTAAGATTGAAATATTGGACTTGGGAAAATCTTTGATTAAAGATGGAATTAAAGTAGGAGAAATGATTGAACAGATTAGTCCTGAAATATTAAAGAAAGAACAAAATTGGAAGGGCAAAAAGTTTAGAAGATATGATCTGACTGTTCCTGTTTCTAGAGTTTATGGGGGAAAAAGACATTTTGTTAATCAGGCAATTGATTATGGTAGGAAATTATGGACCGAGATGGGTTTTGAAGAAATGAAGGGAGATATGGTTCAAACTTCTTTCTGGAATTTTGATGCTCTATTTACTGCTCAAGATCATCCAGTTAGAGAAATGCAAGATACTTTCTTTTTGAATCTAAAGGGAGAATTGCCAGATAAAAAGTTGGTTAAGGCAGTTAAAGATTCTCATGAAAAGGGTGTTGCTGGAAGTAAGGGTTGGAAATATAATTGGAATGAAGAAGAAGCAAAGAGGCTGGTTCTTAGAACTCATACAACTAGTTTATCTGCTCATACTCTTGCTGGATTAAAGCCAGAAGATTTACCTGCAAAGTTCTTTGCAATTGGAATTAATTTCAGAAACGAAACAATTGATTGGTGTCATGGTTTTGAATTCTTACAAACAGAAGGAATTGTAGTTGACCCTAATGCTAATTTTAGAAATTTGCTTGGTTATTTAAAACAACTTGCCAAAAAAATGGGATTCGAAAAAGTTAGGTTCAGACCTTCTTATTTTCCATACACTGAACCAAGTGTAGAGGGGGATGTTTGGAATGAAGATAGAAAAGAATGGGTTGAAGTTTTTGCCGCTGGAATTTTGAGACCAGAAGTTGTTGAACCTTTGCTTGGAAAATCAATTCCTGTTTTAGCCTGGGGTCCTGGTTTTGGAAGAATGATTATGGGATATTATGATATTAAGGATTTGAGAGATTTGTATAAAAATGATTTAACTCAATTGAGAAATATAAAAGGGTGGGTGAAGGTTTAGGATGGCAAATATAAAATTTTCAAAAAAACTATTTGAGAAAGAAATAGGAAAGCTTGATGAAAAAATGCAAGATAGAATCTCAATGTTTGGAACTCCTCTTGACAAGGTTGGGGCTGAAGAAATGGAAGTTGAGATTTTTCCAAACAGACCAGATATGTTATCCTATCACGGATTTAAAAGAAGTTTTTTGAGTTTTATTGAAGAAACTAAGGGACTTAAAGAATACAAAGTTGAGAAAGCTCTGAAAGATTATGAAGTGGATATTGATAGTTCTGTTAAAGATGTTAGACCATTTACTGTTTGTGCAATTGTTAAAGGGTTGAAATTTGATAATGATAGAATTAAAGAAATAGTTGATTTGCAAGAAAAAATTCATGCAACCGTTGGACGTAAGAGAAAAAAATTAGCAATTGGAATTTATCCTCTTGAAAAAATTAGTTTGCCTATTAGTTACAAGGCACTTGAACCAGACAGAATTAAATTTCTTCCTCTTGAAAGTGAAAAAGAAATGACTGGACTTGAGATTTTGCAAAGACATCCTACTGGAAAAGAATATGCCCATCTACTTGCTGGAAAAGCAAAGTTCCCAATATTTGTTGATGCTAAGGGTGCTATTCTAAGTATGCCCCCAATAATTAATTCAGAAATGACTGGAAGAATTACAGATAAAACTAAAGATGTTTTTATTGAATGTTCTGGTTCTGAAATGGAAGTTCTAAAAAAATGTTTGAATATTATTGTTTGTACTCTTGCAGATATGGGTGGAAAAATTTATGAAATGAAAATAAAAGGGAATTACAAAGAAACAACCCCCGATTTAAAATCTGAAAAAATAAAAGTTTTTCTTGAAAATGTGAATAAATTACTTGGGTTAACATTGACTGAAAAAGAATTGAAAACTTTATTAGAAAAGATGGGGCATAATTATCTAAAAGGAGAAGCTGAAGTTGCTTCTTGGAGAGTTGATGTTTTGCATGAAGTAGATTTAATTGAAGATGTTGCAATTGCCTATGGCTATGAAAATTTCGAAGCTGAAATTCCTCAAATTTCTACAATAGGAAAAGAAAATCCAGAAGAAATAATTAAGAGAAAAATTGCAGAAATTTTAGTTGGACTGGGTCTTCTTGAAGTTGTGAACTATCATTTGATTCCAAAAGCAGATCTACTTGCTAAGATGGGTGAAAAAGCAGATAAAGATATTATTGAAGTTGAAAATTCTAAGACTGAATATAATATTCTTAGAAAGAATTTAAGTTCATATATTCTTAAAAATTTTGCAGACAATGTTGATTCTGAATATCCTCAGAAGATTTTCGAATTGGGAAGAGTGTTCAATTTGGTTGGGGGAAAAATTGTTGAATCAGAAAAATTAACAATTGGAATTAGCCCTGGAAATTATACAGATGTTAGACAGGCTTTTGATTTTTTAATGAAGATGCTTGAACTTGAAATTAGCGTCAGGGAAAGTTCTGTTAATGGAATTTATGTTGATGGAAGAGTTGGAGAGATTTATCTGGGAAAGAATAAAATTGGTGAAATCGGAGAAGTTCATCCTAGAGTTCTTAGAGATTGGAAAATTAAAATGCCAGTTGCTATGCTTGAAATTGATCTAACTGAAATTTTTAAGAAGTTTTAAAAGTCTATCTCAAAAAGACTATTACCTTTCTTTTTGTTTCCCAATCCAAGAATATTTGTTGTATTAGACTTGTTAGTTGTTTTTCTTTTTTTATCTATACTCTTTGCTCTTTCTTCATTATGCAATTCATCATGACAATCAGCATGTAATGCAATTAAATTATCAGTTGTAGTTTTTCCGCCTCTACTATGAAATTTTATAGAACTTAATTTTAAATGTTTCTTGCATTTCCAACATTTTCCTTTTTGGTCATCAAACACTTTCTTTTTTTGAGATTCTGTTGGATTTATCCTTTTATCTTTAATTTTATTGTTTCCAAAAAGATTTGGAAGTTCAGGATTTCCAAAAATATCTTTAGCCATTAGTAATCTCAGAATTGTTTAATTTAAATATTTTTATGTCAATGAATTTATCTACTGCAACAGTTTGGGTCTGGGCCATATACTTTATCATAACAAGTTTTGCACAATTGTCCTGCTCCTTCAACATAATGATCTCTAATGTCAATTGGGGTGTGGATTGAATATTCTGTGGGTGTTCCGCATGAAACACAAGAATCATGGTCATCTAGTCCTTCTTTTCCTGCTATTTTTTCAAGTGAGTTCTCTATACCCATGATTATTCAAGTAGTTTGAATTTTATAAAGATTTATGTGATAACAGTCACAGCTGAGTTTTTGGAATTAGTTGATTTTTTAAGAGTTTTAAAATTTAATAAATAGACATAGATGCAGGAAACCAAATTAAGATTAGAATAATAAAGATAATAAGTGTAATAATACCTGTAATTAAATAAACTTTTTTCTTTGTTTTTTTGTATCGAATAAAGAAAAAAATACTTCCAATAAGCATAATTATAATTAAAATAAAAAGGTAAGTTAATATCGACAACATATTTTAATGAATTGTTTCTTATTTATAAATTTATATTCTTAATTCTCATTTTCAAAATTAAAATATCAAGCCACAGCTGAGATTTGAACTCAGGACCTCCACCTTACCAAGGTGGCGCTCTACCAGACTAAAGCTACTGCGGCAGTATTAATCTAATAGAAATTAAGTGTTAAAAATCTAACTAAACTATAAAAAGAACCAATGTTTAATCATTAAATGGATATTGCAAATTTTATCTCTAACATCGACCCTTTTTGGGGTGTTGTAATCTTTTTACTTGTGATTACTTTTGGTCTTATAATTTATAAGATTATTTCTTGGATAAGTGAAATTAACTAGAACAACGTCTAATCAGATTTAAAATAAATAAAAAAATATTTTTTAAAGATTAATTTATAATCTTTTTCTTGCAAGAATAACTCCAATCAGTACAAGAACTAAGGTTAGTGTTGAAATTCCCGTAAGTATTGCTATTATTGCAAAAATTGTCTCTGCTAATGATTCCTGTAGGAACCAAGATAAAAGACCTGAAGCAATAAATACTGGTAGGAAAAAGATCAATCTTGCTAAAATTCTTGCTTCTTTTGTTACAAGTTCATGATGTTCTTTGAAAGTCTTAGATTCATGCTTGTTACCTTTTTTAGGAGCTTTCTTTTTAGAATTCTTTTTTACCATTTTCACCTCTTAAAATTAATAAGCCTAATGTATTTTTAAACTTTACTTATTAGTTTGATTAGAAATTTCCGCTTTTGGAAGCCAATCCATCTGTATAACATTTCCTGTTAGAGTTCTTGCATTTTGAAATACTTGATTTACCCATCCAAGATAGAGTGTTCCAAATGTTTTTAGGTCATCTTTCTGGGAAAAATAAAGAGTGTTATTGTTTACAATTACTAATCCACAAATTATCAGAAACATTAAGACAAAAACAAGTGTTTTCATAGTTTATCCCAGATAGCTTGTAGTGGGTCTGTTTCATTTAGATTAGTAGAATTTGTTGAATTGCTAATTGTTTGATTAGTTATGGTTGAATTCAATGGTTCTTGAACGGTTTGATTTTCTGGTGGAGGAGAATTATTATTTGTTTTGTTTGCTCCTCTCCAATCCTGTTGTGAAGCATAGGCTGTTACAGATTTTAAATTTTTAAAAACAGTTCCAAGCCAGGACACATAAAGTTTTCCAGCAGTGGTCAATCCATTTACTGTTTTAAAATCAGGATTTGTACCTTTTAGCACGGCTGTAAAACTGATATAAGTAAATAAGATTAAAGCGATTAGAACAATTGCAAGCATTTTATGTTTTAGTCTTTTAGCTTCAATAATTATCCATACTGCTATAATCGCAATTGCCACAACAAAAAACATCACCCCGAGTGCCATGATTTATTGAAGAGTTAGTGGTATAAAAAGTTTAGGGTGGTAGAGGATAATCTAAGATGATCCTGCACGGATTTGAACCGTGGACCCCTGCCTCTCTTAGAATTTCTTCTGTGAGAAGATATAACCCTAATGGATTACACTCATATAAGAGCAGTGCTCTAACCAGGCTGAGCTACAGGATCTTCTATCTTTTTCAATAAATTTTCATATATAAAACTTCCTTTAGTTAATAGTTACTTTTTTAAACCAATTTCGGTAATTAATCTTGTCTTATACGCCCCGTTAGTACAGAGGCCAAGTATACGGCCCTTTCACGGCCGGGACTCGGGTTCGAATCCCGAACGGGGCGCTTATTTTCTCTTCTTTTCTTACCCCCGCACTTTTTCAAAAAGCAAATATTTAAATAGTTTGTGGGGGTAAGTATTATATGAAGATTATTAAGAAAAAAAAGGGAAAAGCAACTTACTATTATCTCAAGCATAACATCAGAAAAAATGATAAAACAATAACAAAATAAAAATATCTTGGTTTGGAAGTTCCTAAAAATATTGATAAGATTAAGGAAGAATTTTTACAGGAAATTAAGAAGGATTTGAACGCTAAATTAGTTTTAATTAGAAAAAATTTTCAGGAAGAATGGAAAAGAATTCCTTCTAGTGCTAAAGAAAAAGAGCTTCAAGAGATTGCAATCGCTTTTACTTATAACACTAATGCAATTGAAGGTTCAACTATAACTCTTGAAGAAACAAGAGAGATTATCCAATCCAATGTCTCCCCCAATAAATCTCTGAGAGATGTTAGAGAAACTGAGGCTCATTCAAAGACTTTTTTAAAAATGTTGGATTCGAAAAGTAAGCTGGATGAAAAATTGTTACTTTCTTGGCATAGAGATCTTTTTAATGAAACTAAGCAGGATATTGCAGGGAAATATCGTGATTATTTAGTGCGAGTTGGTTCTCATCTAGCTCCAGACTGGCAAGATGTTGAAGATTTAATGAAGAATTTTTTAAAGTATTTGGATAATAAGGATAGTCTAAATCCGGTTGAATTTGCTGCTAGAGCACATTATAGATTTGAAAAGATTCATCCTTTTGGAGATGGTAATGGAAGAATAGGAAGATTGCTTATGAATTATATTTTGTGGAAATCTGGCTATCCTATGATTATCATTGAGTACAAAAATAGAAAATCCTACTACTCTGCATTTAAGGGAGATGAAGAAAAATTTGTCAATTATTTCATCAGAAGATACCTCTCTGTTCATAGAAAGAGATTTCTTAAATAATCATTCTGGTTTTGTAATTTTCCAATAATCTTGATTTATTCTGTTTATTTCTTCCAACTCTAGTTTTATTTTACCTTCAAAATATATTTCTAAAAGTAAATCATCAAGTACATGTCTGAATAAAGAGCTTGCTGGAGAAGGCATCTCTGAATCATTTGGATCTGTGTAATATGGATAAATTCTTCTATCCTTTTCATCTCTGTATTCTAGCTTAAATCCTCCAGAATAATTCTTTAATGGAAGTTTAATTATTTCAATATTATTTATAAAAAAGGTTACTCCTCTTTCTCTTACAAAAGATAAATTTTTGTTTTCTAGGCTTTCTGTGATTAATGTTTTTTCATGGCCTAAACTAAATGGACTTATATGAAAACGAGTTGCTTTATAATTATCAAGTGCCATTTGAAGGTTCTTAAAATCGCTTTCTTTTTTCATTAAATATTGTGTCATGTTTTACCAAAATATCTTCAGTTTAAATAAGTTTTTTTATTATATTTTTTTTATAGGAAGTTTTTTTGCTGATTTGTTTTCCAAATGTAGGGAAAAAAAGTTTCTTACCGTCGGTAAATGTAAGGTAAATGAAAGTAACATTTATATAGTTAAAATCCTTAGATTTCTCAGTTAAAAGTTACGTAATATTAGCTCGAAAAGATGGTGTTTAAAAAATATTTCTTAGTGGTAGGTTTGTTGCTAATTGTTTCTATAAACTTTGCTTCTGCAGTTTTGATTTCAGATGATCTACATTTGAATATTCAGGTGCTCGATTCTGGTGGCGATGTTCTAACCGGAACCTATAATTTTGCTTTTAATATTTCAACAACTTCAAATTGTGCAAGTGTAATTTATACTGATTCTCCAACTTTAACAACTGATTCAAGAGGGATAATTTCTTATTATCTTAGAAATGTTTCCTTGGATTATAATAATCAATATTGGCTTTGTTATTACAGAAATAATTTGTTGATTAACACTTCTCAAATTGCGAGAGTGCCTTATGCTTTTAGAGCTAGAAACGTAACTATGTCTGGTATTGAAGTAGACCAGAATTTAAACATGGGCAGTTACAACATAACTGCCCCCTACTTCTTTGGAGATGGCTCTAGTTTAACTGGAATAACTGGAAATCAAATAAATAATACTTTGAATTGGATAAATGCTTCAGCTGTTAATGGAAGTTATTACCTAATTTCAAATCCCTATGGATTTTATAATTCAACTAGTCTTGCCAATCTTTCTCAACTAGTGGATGATTTGGGAAACAGAGGTTATACTTCTCTTTCTAATTTCACAGATAATCTTGGAAGCAGAGGATACACTCATCTGACAAATTTTACAGATAATTTGGGAAACAGAGGTTATACCTCTTTGAGTAATTTTTCAAATAATCTTGGTTTTTATAATTCTACTAATTTACCATCTTCTGTTAGTGGAGAAGGGGTTGCAGGATATGTTGCCCTTTGGAATGGGACAAATAGTTTGAATAGTTCGGTTGTTTCTCAACTTGGAGTAAATGTGGGTATTGGAACTGCTTCACCCGCTGCAAGATTGGATGTTAGAACTGGAGCAAATGATTCTATTTTGGCTAGTTTTGGTGTTGATGCAAATAACAGGATTTCTCTTTATGATTATGAAACTGGAGGCTTTAGGTCTATTTATGCGATTGATGATGGAAACTATGGAAGCTTGAATCTAGGTCATGGTACTTCTCCCTACTTGTTTATTAAAACTGGGGGAAATGTTGGTATTGGAACAGCAAATCCTTTGGAAAAATTAGAAGTTTCTGGTAGAGTTAATTCTTCTGTTGATTTTTGTATTACTGGTGGAAACTGTTTGAGTGACTCAATTATGGGTGGTTCTGAAACAGACCCACTTTGGACTTCTAACTCAAGTACTGTTTTAAATTGGAACAAAACTTATGCAGATAATCTTTATTATGGACTGGCTAATTCCTATGGCTATTACAATTCAACTAGTTTGACTAGTTTATCTCAACTTACAGATAATCTAGGGAATAGAGGTTATACACATCTATCAAATTTCACAGATAACATTCTTTGGACTTCTGGATTTAATTCAACTGGAGATTCAAGATGGTTGACTTCCTATACTGAAACTGACCCGCAGTGGAGTTCTAATTATTCCAATGTTGCTTTTATTAACAAGGCAAACAGTTTCGGAGCTTATAATCAATCCTTCAATACTAATACATTATTTATTGATTCTTCAAATTCAAAAGTTGGAGTTGGAACAACCAATCCTCAGCAACAATTAGATGTTGTTGGAAATGCAAATGTAACTCAAAATTTGAGTGTTGGAAATTCTACAATTTATACAAGAGGGGGGGACATGGTTTTTAGAGTTTAAAATGGAAGAAAAGGAATTTATCATTTTTGGCAGTAAGAAAATAAGAAGAGTTTTGCATAATGAAGAATGGTTTTTTTCTATTGTTGATATAATTGAAGTTTTAACTGATAGCGATAGGCCAAGAAAATATTGGAATAAATTAAATCAAAGGCTGAGAGAAGAGGGAAGTGAGTCGGTAACATTTTGTCACCAACTGAAGTTAAAGGCTTCAGATGGAAAGGAATATCTAACAGATTGTGCAAATTTGAAAGGAATATTTAGAATTATTCAATCTGTTCCTTCTAAGAAAGCTGAGCCTTTGAAAAGATGGTTAGCTAAAGTTGGTTATGATAGAATTCAAGAATATAGATTAAAAAATAATAAGAAAAAAGCCATTAAAATAGCTTCAATGGTAAAGCATAAAGTCTCCACAAACTTTAATTTTAATAGAGACAATAACTATATAAATTTTTCTGTTTATACTAATTTGCAGAGGCAAGCCCTGATAGCTTCAATGGTAAAGCACCGATCTAATGAATCGGGTCTCCACAGACATCTGGGTTCGATTCCCAGTCAGGGCGCCTCTGTTTTTTCTATTGTTGGAGGTGAAAAATGAATAGCCAAAGGTTACAAGGACCTCTGCGAGGAACTAAATTAATCTTTTCTTTAGTTTTTGGAATGTTCTTGATTGGAATGGTAAGTGCTGGAAATTATGTTTTTGAGAATACTTCTGGAACTGAGCTGATGAAGATTTATGGACAAAATGGAAATGTAAGTATTTTGGGAGACTTGAATGTTGGGGGAGATATTTATGGAGCAGTTTATGGTGTATGGAATGGTTCTTCTGATTATTATCTAAAATCAAATCCTTTTGGATTTTTTAATTCAACTAGTTTGAATAGTTTATCTCAACTGATAAACGATTTGGGAATTGGAAATTGGACTCTTGACAAATCAAATTATTATAATTCTAGTCAAGTTGATAGTGCTATCTCAAGTGCAAATACTTCAATAAAAAATTATGCTGATGGAGCTTTCATCACTAAAGCAAATGAAGGAAATCTAAATGTTAATAGTTCTACCTATTGGGCAGGATTAAATTCTGTTTATGGTATTAGGGGTTCACAAATTAATAACGACTTGAATTGGGTAAATGCTTCAACTGTTGGAGGAAGTTATTATTTAATCACAAACCCCTACGGATTTTATAATTCAACAACTCTTCAAAATTTATCTCAGTTAAATGATAATCTGGGAAATAGAGGTTATACCTCTTTGAGTAATTTTACTAATAATCTTAATTTTATTAATTCTACATACAATTCAACCTACGATTTAACTTCAAGAGATGTTACAGCAAATAGGAGTATTTGGGAGTCAACATACAATGCAACTTATAATACCTGGGCATACAATCAAACAACCGCTGCAATGTTAATTGCGAATGATACTTTCATAAAAAAGACGGGAGATAATGGAACAGGAGAATATAATTTTAATAATGGTTGGACAAATGGTGGACTGAGTATTAGAAGCGGAGATTTGTATGCACAAAGTCTGTATGTTTATAACATTAGTTCATTACAAGTTTCTAATTTGAATATTAATGGTTCTCTTTTACCTTACAACGGATTTGATAATCAATTTGATGTTGGTTCTCCTTCTCTAAGATGGAATGATGCATATTTTGGGGGGAATCTATACATCAATGGAACAATTTACAATTCAAATGGGTTGCCTGTTAATGGAAATGTAACTGGAGCTGGAAGTGCGAACAGAGTTACTTTCTGGAATGGAGGAAGTTCAATAACTTCTGAAGATAATTTAACTTGGGATAGCACAAATAAAAGATTGGGAATTGGAACTACGAGTCCTTCTTATTCTTTACATATTTCAAAATCTCAAGATTCTCTTACCAGAATAAAATTAGATAATGATAATAATGGAACTTCGGCGCAAGTTGGTTTAGAATTAGATAATAACGTTGGACAAAGTTTGTGGACATTGTATAGTTCTAATTATGCTACTACTGCATTACAAAATACTACTCTTTTTGGAAGCGGTGTTGGAGGATATATCTTTAGAGGATACACTGGAAGTTCTATTAAATTTGGAATAGGTGCAACTACTGCTGGGATGTCTAATGCCCTAACAATTGATTCAAACAGTAATGTAGGTATTGGAACAACAAATCCTCAAAACACATTAAATGTTGTTGGAACAGCAAACGTAACCACAAATCTTACCTCTCCTCTTATTTATACTTACAAAGCTTCTGGAGGAACATATTGGAATAATGGATTGAAAGTTATTAGAGATGGAACTCCAACTCAATATGGTATAATTAATTATGACGGGGGAGCATTAAGATTGGGAGCAATTGTTGAGGGTGGAGGAGCTTCTGGAGAAATTTATTTTGATAGACATAATGCGGGTTCTGGAACTGTAAGTACAAGTATGGTAATTAATGGAACTGGTTCTGTGGGAATCAATACAACTTCGCCTTCGGCGAAATTACATGTAAAGGGGGATGTAATAATTGAATTGTAAAATGAAAAAAGAAACTCATATAGCAATTTTTAATGGAAAATTAATAAGAAGAAAATTTATTGGAAATAAATGGTTTTTTTCTATTATAGATATTGTTGGAGCTTTAACAGATAGTACTCTTCCTAAAAGATACTGGGCTGATTTAAAAACAAAATTAGAAGAAGAAGGTTTTGAATCGTACGATAAAATCGTACAGTTGAAATTATTAGCAGAGGATGAAAAATTAAGAGAAACGGACTGTGCAGATACAGAGGGGATATTTAGAATTATTCAATCCATTCCTTCTAAGAAAGCCGAACCTTTCAAAAGATGGTTAGCTAAAATGGGTTATGAAAGGGTTCAGGAGATTGAAAATCCAGAATTAGCTCAGGAAAGAATGAAAAAACTTTATGAATTAAAAGGATATTCTAAAGATTGGGTTGATAAAAGATTAAGAGGTATTGCAATTAGGCAAAATCTCACTGATGAATGGAAGGAAAGAGGATTAAAAGAAGAAATAGAATATGCAATTTTAACTGATGAAATAAGTAAGGCAACATTTGGTAAAACTGTGAAAGAATATAAAGCAATTAAAAATCTTGATAAAGAAAATTTAAGAGATCATATGGATGAACTTGAATTAATCTTTGGGATGTTGGGTGAAAAGGTTGCCACAGAAATAACTGTGACTAAAGATGCTCAAGGATTTGTTGAATGTGCTGTTGCTGCAAAACAAGGTGGAGAAGTTGCAGGAAATGCAAGAAAAGAAGCAGAAGGAAAAATAGGACATTCAGTTGTTTCAGAAGATAACTTTCTTTCAATTTCTGAACGGAAGAAGAAAAAGAAGAAAATTTTAATTGAGGTGAAAAATGAATAACCAACGGTTACAAGGACCTCTTCGAGGAAATAAATTAATTATTTTGATTATTGGAATTATTTTTAGTATTTTATTATTAGGGATGATAAGTGCTGCAAATGATTTTATAATTAGAAATCAATCTAATTCTGCACAGAATTATCTTGTTGTTAATGGAACAAATGGAAACACCTATGCAAATCTTTACGGAACATGGAATGGTTCTTCGGATTATTATTTAAAATCAAATCCTTATAATTTTTTGAATGCTACAACTGTATCTGGAGTTTATGTTCCATACGTTGGCTCAAATGCAAATGTTGCTTTAGGAGATTATAATTTTTCTGTTGGAACTTCTGATTTTTTTGTTAATAGTAATATAGGAAATGTAGGTATTGGAACTACTAGTCCAGGAACACCACTTCAAATTTCAAATACTGCTGCTTATGGTTCTGCTACAAATGATATAATTTCTATACGTTCAACTTTTACTGGTGGTACAGCAAGTAATCCAAGTAGTTTAGGTGGAATATATTGGCAAGGTTTAGGAGATACTGGAACAAAAGCTAGAATAAATGTTGTAGCAGATGACTTGACTACTGATTCATCAAGTCATATGGAGTTATGGACCACTAATGGTGGAACATTAGCAGAGAGAATGAGAATATCAGCAACTGGAAATGTTGGAATTGGAGCAACAGCTCCGCAGCAAGCACTTGATGTACGAGGAGTTGCAGCAATTAATGGGGGGGCTCTTTATGCCTCAACTAATAATAAATTATTACCTGGAGCATTAAATATTGGAGATACTGGTCGTAGTTATGGTGGGGGAACTAATTGGAATACAAATACTGCAGGTTTATTAATGGAGACATTAGAGAACACAGAAATAGCGGTTCATGATAATGGAGACCGAATTGCAAGTTTAATGTATTTTGAGGGGGGTAGTACAAATAAAATTACTCTTGGTAGAGATATGGGTTGGGGAGTAACTCCAGTAACTATTGCTGGAGCTTTAACTGTTACTGGAACTTTTGATCCTAATGGAGCAATTACTTTGCCGACAACAGGAATTAGTGGAGCTGGTGCAGGTTCTGGTCTAGACGCCGATACATTAGATACATTACATGCATCTTCTTTTACAAGAGAATATGTTACAAGCATTGGAGGATTTAGTAGTGCGGGTTATACTAACATTGCGTATGTTGAAGGAGGAGCATTAAACAGTAAAATAAAATTAACCTTGGGAGGAACAGCAAACGGAGTTGTAGTAGATATGACTGCAGATATTATTGTTCAACATAGTTATGATATATATGTTCGTTCTGAATCTGGAAGTTATACTATCGTGACTTTGAAAATTACAAGTGATGCAAATCAAAATTTTTATATTCAAGCAAAAATAGACAGTGCCCAATCAACAACTTTAGCTTGTAGAATTTATACTTATGGTGGGGAAACAGTTACATGGGCTCCAGGTTCTGTTAGTGGGGTAACTTCTCTTGAACACGTTGCTTACTCGATGCAACTTAGTATTTCTGCCTCTGGAGGAGATGCAGCCGGAATGAAAATAAGTGGAAATACTGTTTGGCATGCAGGTAATGATGGAACAGGAACTGGTCTCGACGCGGATTATTTAGACGGGCATGATACTTCATATTTTCAAACAGCAATTACAAATTTAGATATTACTGGATATATTAGAACAAGTCAAGGTTCTGGAGGAGTTACTTTATCTGGTGATTCATCTCCTGATTTAGGATTTGTAGGTTATAATTATCTTAATAACGCTGGAACAGAAACAGTTGGACAATCAGGAAGAACATCCTGGAGATGGAAATTTGCTAATGGTGCAAGTCCTGGAGCGTACTTAGATTATCGTGCGGCTAGCGCTGCTCCTGGAACTTTTTCAAATTATATGTTTGTTGCAAATGATGGTAAGGTTGGAATTGGAACAACTGCTCCAGGAGCATTGCTTGATGTTGCTACTGCTTCTTATCTTTCTACAAATTATCCATTTAGAGTAAAAAATAGTGGATATTCATATCCTCATGTTGCTTATGATACTGCTGTTATCCAACAAGATGATGTGACAACAATGAGATTAGTAGAATATAACAACGGAGGGACAAATCAAGAATTGGGGTTGAGCGTAGGAGATGGTTACAGTGAAATAACTTCAACTGTTCCATTAAGATTTTATGGAAGTGCTACCCCCGGTGGAACAATTTATAGTGGGTCTGGGGGTACACTTGCTTTGGCGATAAATGGTGGGAATGTTGGAGTTGGAACAACTGCTCCATTAAATAAATTAGATGTTGTTGGAACAGCTAATGTAACAAATGGTGTTCATGGAAATGTATATGAAAGAATTAATTCTTATGGTACTAGAATTGTAAATCCTATGGGAGGGACTTATTTTACAACAGCAGATACAGTTACTGGAGCTATTGCAATTTCACTTCCAACTAAAGTATCTGATGCAATGATTAGTTTTTGGGTAGATATTTATGATTATTCAAATCAAGAAACATTTTCTGTGTTTGTATCTGGTTATCCTTATTCAAGTGCTGGGGTTTGGTCTTATACTAGTGCAATGATTTTAGGTACTAATTCAAACAGAAATTTTAATGTAAGATTTGGGGGTTCTAATGATAATCTTCATTCTATTGTTTATATTGGAGAAACTACTTCTACTTGGAATTATCCTCAGATAACTATAAGAGATGTTACTTCGGGATATAATACTGCTGTAAATGAAATGGATAATCTTCCTTGGGCAATTACTTTTGAAACAACTTTATTAAATGTTGGTGCTACTCAAACTGCTAATTTCCCATACGCTGATTGGAATAAAATTGTTAATATGCCTGCAGTTATAGATGGTGCTGGAACAGCTAATTACATTCCTAGATGGACTGATGCTAATACTCTGACTAATTCTATTATTTATGATAGTGGAACAAATGTTGGTATTGGAACAACTGCCCCGAGTTATTTGCTTCATCTTAAAAATACTGCTGATGCCGCACAAATAGCTCTAGATACAACTGGTCGTTGGTCACAGATTGATTTTACAAATGCAGGAGTACAAAAGGGAGCAATATGGTATGATAATGTTAATAATGAAGTTGTTATTGATGCTGCAGTGGCATCGTCGAAGTTGAAATTTTATACTGCAAATTCAGTCAGAATGACTCTAGATGCAGCAGGAAATGTTGGTATCGGAACAACTGCACCTGGTGCTAAATTAGAAGTTGAAGGGATTTCTGCTGCATGGAATCCTACAACCCCCGGTTTAGGAACTGGTTCAATACATATTGATCCAGGTGTGGATACAGACAATTATGGTGGTGCAATTACTTTTGGTGCAAGTGATAGTAGTTCTGGTGATACTGCTCAAGCTGGAATTTATACTCGTACCGACGGAAGTTATGGAACAAAAATGTATTTTGCAACTACTAATTCTTATTCTGCTGGTTCAACTACCGCGATGATGATCAATGAGGCAGGTAACGTCGGTATTGGAACAACTGACCCTGGAGTTTTTAAAACTAAAATTGTTCAACCTCCTAGTTCTGGAGCCTATGGATTGCAAGTTATTGCAGGAAATACAGTGACAGATGTTGTGGCTCAGTTTAGTGGAAATGCTGGAGTTCTATCACAAGGTATGACAATTATGCAAGATGGAAAAGTTGGAATTGGAACAGACACCCCTGGAAAATTATTATCTTTATACAGCGCGGGAAATAATATTGACACCGGTGGTGTGTTTAGGATAGTAGGAAATTCTGCAGGAGATACACTAGAATTGGCAGTTCAAGATACATTAACAAGATTACAACATACAGAAAGTGCTGCAGATGCAGCGGCGGGTTATGGACTTATACAATTTAAAACCAATGCTGTTTCTACTCCTGCTAGTCCGACAATTGGAGGTTTTAGATGGACAACAGGTAGTGCTGATGTTATGGCTATTACTAATACGGGAAATGTAGGAATTGGAACAACTGCTCCTGATTATACTTTGGATGTTGCAGGAAGTATTGGAGCTGATGGAGGAATTTATTCTGGAGGATATTTGGTTGCAACTGCTGGAACGGATAATCTTTTATTAAACGGAGATTTTGAAATGGGTCTAACTGGATGGAGTGGATTTCAAGCTACTACAACTACTGCTTATTCGGGAAATCTTGCAGGACAGGCAACTGGAGACCGAACTATTTTGAGTGAAGATTATATTCCTGTTGACCCTAAGTATGATGTTTTCCAACTTGAAGCGTATTTTAGAAAAACAGTTGCTGGTTCAAGCCCGGGAGTTATGTATTTTGGTTATATTGCCTATGATGCGAACAAAGCTGGAATTTATACTTCTCCTTGTGGGACTTATTGTTATTTTGGTGGAGCGGGTTATGCAATTCCTGCCGACGGAAACTGGCATAAATTTAGTGCAACAACAACTGGTGAAGGAACTGCATCTCCAAATTTCCCTGTTGGAACAAAGTTTATTCGAGTTCTTGTATTAATTAATTATCAATCATCAGCGGATTCAGTAACAGTGATGGATCATGTTTCATTAAAGAAAATAAATAATGGACCTTTATTTGTTGGAAATAATTTTGCTTCAACTAATATGCTTGATCAATATCAAGTTACACAGTTATATACAGATAGTTCAAGTCAATTAAACATTGATACTCCTGGAACTGGTTTAGTAAATATTCTTGGAGGCGGATTGAGTGTTTCAGGAGAAAATAAAGAAATAAGATTAACTGGAGGGACATACACTGCCACATCTCTTACCGACGGTGGAACAGGAGATCCAGGATATCTCTCTTTGTATTATTATGGAACAAAATATTTTAGTATTGGAGCTGGGGATACTTATTTTAATTATGGTAGCGTTGGAATTGGAGATGCAACTCCAGATTATTTATTAGATGTTGCAGGAACAATTGGTGCTGATAATTATATTTATTCTGCTAGTTATGTCCAAGCTGCTGGAGCATTATATACTGGTGGTCCAATATATCGTACTGCTGCTGGAACAGGTTATCTAAATGGGGGATATCCTACTTATGAATCAGCAACTACTTCTGGTGCAATTTATACAATTGGAGGAAGTTATGTTCCTGGAGCTTCAGATTTAGGAAATATGTATGGTATTGGATATGGTTATAGTGGACAAGCAGGAATTGGAGCTACAGGAGCTGTTGCTAGTCATTGGGGAATGTATGTAGCCAGCAACGGTAATTCTAGAATATTTTTAGATTCAGATGTAGGAAGCATTTATCTTAATGGTGCTTATAATGGTGCAGGAACCGGATTGACTGGAACTGCTGCAAGTTTGACTGCAGGTTATGCAACAAATTCTGCTGCGCAAGATATTTCTTTAGTTACCACTGGGGGAACAGTCGTAACAGGTAATACTGTAACATATACT
>CAIKWG010000005.1 GCA_903831045.1 uncultured archaeon
TAACTATCATTCCAAGAGATAGAACAATTTACTCCAGAAGATTGAGAAACATTTGCAGCACTTGGACTAGCAGAAACAGAAGAATATCTTGGAGCAAGTGTATCTGAGTAAAATGTAATTGTTTTATTTCCTTGATTTCCAGAACTATCATTTCCGTAGACAGTAAGAGTATAATTTGTTTCCTGACTTAGCGAAGTTAAATTAACATACCAAACACTAGAAGATACATTTATTAAATTTGTTAAAGTTCCTCCATTCAATTTATAACCTGCCCAAGTTAAAGCTTCATCAGAACTAACATTAACATATGTTCCAGCAGGAGAACTATAACTTGCATTTGCGGGAGAAACAATTGTCAAAGAAGGAGCAGTAACATCTACCACTCCAGTAATTGCAATACTAAAGTATCTAATTGTACTAGCACCATAATTTCCATAGCTATCATTTGCATAAAAAGTAATGTTATGTTCTCCTACAGATAATCCAGTCATAGAAGAAGTAAAATAAGTGGAAGAAATATTTGTCATAGAAACATTTGCTGCTCCATCAAGAGAATATCCAGCCCAGGAAGAAACTTCAGAACTAGCAATTTCTGCAGTAACATTTACAGAAGGATAACTAGTATTTCCAGGGGAGATAATAGTGATAGTTGGGCCAGTTGAATCAGTTATATAACTTCCAGAAATAGGATTTGCAGAAGCTGCCTCTCCAAGTGCATCATAAACATAGGCATACCATGTATGAGTTGCAGAATCTGTTTCGGAAGCAAATCCGCAACTCAGATTAGAAGTGCCGAGAGCAGTACAATATTGTGTTCCAGTACATCCAGAAGAATTTGCCCCAGAAGAGCTACAGACATACAATCTAATATTTTGTCCAGAATCAGAATCAGAAGAAACACTACTAATTGTTACAGTTGTTCCTCCCAGAATTGTAACTGCATTATCAGTTGCACTTGTTAGAATAGGAAGTTGGTTGATGTTTATTGTCCTATTTACAATTGTCTGATTATTTCCTGCATCATCAACTGAATAATATCTAAGATAATTAATTCCCCTTGATGTGAAAGTTATCTGACTTAGATTATCCGCTCCAAGATTGGGAGTACAACTATTGGTAATATCCTTGCAATAATATGTTGTTGGATCCAAATCAACATTATCTGATTCGGTAAGAGTTACAGAATATCCAACTTGTTGCACACTAGCATTTGCATTATCTGAAGTTGTTGGAGCAGTATAATCTAGATAAAACACAATATCCAGATTATCACTAGTTGTTTGAGAGTTACCATAAACATCTTGACAGGAAACATATCGATTATAAGTTCCTTGACTAGTTGTACTAACAGAACAATTTGCAATAGTGCCATTTATAGAACATGCAGTTCCAGCTCCAGAATACCCACTATCAGTTGTAAACCATTTACAGCTCATCCCACTAGAACCATTAACTAAAATATCTGCTTTATTATCATTAGTAGTATCGAAATATCCTGCTGCTGTATCTCCTGCAACACTAATAACACTAGTTGTTAAAGTATTTCCTAAAACTTGATAAGTTTTGTTAACTTCAGAAGAATAGGAAACCCCATCATAAACTCTACAATAAACAGTATAATTGCCTGCAACTTTATTAGGAGTATAAGTACAATAGGGATGATATGGACTTGCTAAATTTGAAATATTTCCAGAGCTACAAATGTTATTATTTGTTGGATTAGGAGTATCTGCACAATATAATTGCAATGCATCTAAATTTGAATCATTTACTCCGTTAGCAGTTATATTCAGAGTTGCAGAGATTCCAGAAGGATTAGGAGAAACAGTTATATTTGATATTGTTGGAGCAAGATTAACATTAAAAGTTATTGATGAAGAACCATTATTCCCAAAACTATCATTTGCATAAACTTTCCAAGTGTTGGTCCCTAACAAAGCCCCAATCCCAGTTATATTTGCTTGAACGCCAGAACTACAACTAAAAGTCTTATTTGTTCCATTATAATTATACCAACAAGAAGCAAGATTTGTATCAGTTATAGTTACGTTAAGAGTTGTAACGTTAGATGTATAGGTAGTATTCAATGGATAATTAATTACAATTGAAGGAGCAACATCATCTGCACTGTATGTAACATTAAAATAAAGTGTGTCTACATTTAGAGGTCGATTCGAAGTAGCAAACTGAGCTTCCATACTAGCAACTGCACGAGTTCCAGAGGAGGTAAAAAAATCGCTACATACCCAACTCTCAGAAGAGGTTACATCGATACAAGTTTCACCAGGATTTGCAGTTGTACCAGGACACGCAGGAGAGGCCAGAGAATATGAAGCTCCACCATCCGCATCTACTCTAATTGAACAATTAAGAAGAGTACTAGTTCCACCAGTAAACCACCATTCATAACATAGTTTAACGCTTGTTATTGCACCACAATTAGTAATTGAATCGTTGTATGCAGACATGTTCAATCCCTGATATCTATTGTTATTACCATTCGTCATTGCTTGGGTAACTCCATCATTTAAATTAAGACTAGTAGTAATACAAGCTCCATTAAATGTACTAGGGGTGGCTGCATTATTCTCGCTGTTACATGTTTGAGCTACTAAAATAACATTGCTCCCCGTTGCAGCCGGAAATGCAAATATTGCAAGAGCTCCTCCAATTAAAGAAATTAAAATAGCAACAAACAAAATTAATTTTATCTGAGCTCGTTTGTTCATTTCTTCACCTCTTTTTTCAACAATTTTTCAACAAATTCAGAAATTTCAAAATTATTTTTTATACAATGAATCTTAACATCTTTCCACAAATCTTCATCGATTTTCAAGCTAGTAGTTTTTTTCACCATCTTCTTTTATAAAAAGATGAAAATGTAGTATTTAAAACTTTCTTTAAAGAATTATAGTATTATATAATACTCAGTTAATTATAATCTATCAGAGAAAAAATTTAGGACATATCCGAGAAAACTTCTTTATTTCGAACGAAGTGAGAAATGCGAAGTGAGAAGTTTAATTCAAATCAGAGAAAACTTCTTGTTCAGGATAAACAACCATCCCATTAGATGTTAATTGCATTGCCACAATTTTCTTTTTATGGGCTGCGCCTCTAAGCTTTAGAATTTCAATTGCATTTTCTCTAACATTTCCATGTTGAAGATTATAGATTACAATAACTCCATCGGCTAAGAATTCTTCCACTCCAGTAGGAGAAAATATTTTAGGTATTTGCTCTGTTTCAGTTATTAAAAATGCTGTAGCACTTGTTTTTTCTAGGAATCTGAATAATTGCTCAATATAAATTCTATAACTCTCATCCTTACCAGTAAAAGCACTTGCAATTGCAGTCAGGGAATCAATCACAATAAAATCTGGCTTAGCAAAATCTTTAGGCAAAAGAACTGGATCCACATCAATCAACAATTCTCCTTTTTGCTTAGCAAGTAAAGCATCAACATTCCTTGTTATATCAAATGGATTAATTCTGAAGATTTTTAATTTTCCTTTTTTAACAAGTTCTCTAGCATTCCAATTGAAATCTTCCATGTGAGTTAACAATTTTTCTTCACTTTCTTCAAGAGTCATATAAAGACATTTTTTTCCTTCATTTGCCTTGTTTATCAAAGTCTGTAAACAGAATATTGTTTTTCCACTTCCTGCTCCGCCAGCCACAATCATCAGATTTCCTTTTGGAATTCCTTTTTCCAGCAATTCATCAAATCCTGGAACACCAGTAAGAACATAATCCTTTACATTTTTTTTATTTTTTAAATTAAGCTTTCCGACCTTTTCCACAGGTTTTCTTTGCTGAGAAATCATTTCTTTTTTAATTTCAGAAGCAATAGAACTTACATTAATCTTTTTCTTATCAATGGACTTTTTTACTTTTACAGCTGTAACTTTTATTTTAGAAACTTTCCTTTTGACCTGAATTTTCTTCACACTCTTTTTTTTCATGATTATTGTTAGTAAAACAGATATTTAAATTTATATTAATTTGTTCTCTCTAGCGTATTTAGCATATTTTTTATCATGAATCATTAAATGATTTTCAAGCCATTCTTTTAAAAAATCTAAAAGTACTTGAAAAACATCTTCTCCACGAGCAGATCGCTCACTAAGTCTTAAGACCTTTAGTATTAATTTTTCATGCTCGGCTATGTGTTCTCTTGCGTATGGATACCCCCATTTCTTAAAATATCCTTCTTCTGTAGTAAAGTGAATTCTTGCATACTCTATTAATTCAGTTATATCTTCAGACGGTTTTCCCTTCGCGCCATTTTGCTTAGCTTTTTTAGAAACTGAATTAATTATGCCAATAAAGCGTTTATGCTGATTATCTATTTCTTTAATCCCAACGCTGAGATCCTTGGTCCATTTAATAAGTTCTCTAGGTGTAGTCATTTTATCTCTTATCTCCTTCAATTTTTCTAACAATAGCAATTGCATTCCATAGCCCATTTAGCTTAACCTTAGAGATAGATAATTCTACATGAATTATTCTCCCTGTTTTGGTCTTTGCTTCAAGAGGAATAGTTTTACCAAAGACCATTCCAACACCAGTTTTTAAAAATTTAGCAAGACCAACTTTATATTTTGAAGAATATTTATTGGGAGCAATAATTGGATGCATTTCTTTTCCAATTACCTCTTCACTCTTCCATCCAAACATTTTTTCAGCAGCCCTATTCCAATAGGAAACTTTTTTATCATAATCCATCATAATTATTGCATCTCTAGCTGCATCTGTAATTAATTCGAATTTTTCCTCGGCTTCTTCCTTTGCCTTAACGGCTTCCCCAATACCAATATCTGATTTTGAAACTCCAGTTCTTAAAATAGCAAGCTTCATTGAAGCAAGAATTCTATTAAGAGAATTGGTTAATTCTTGAATTTCATTGACATCACTTTTTCGAAGTTGAATATCTAGATTTCCTTTAGTAATCAAATCAATGTTTTTTGTAAGACTCCTTATCTCCTGAGAAATATCCCTAGTAACAATAAAAGTTAAAAATATTATTAAAATTACTATTAAAGATACCAAAAATATGGTTGTGCCTTGCAAATTTTTAATAGATTGATATGCTTCAGTTTTATCAATTTTAGTAACGAGACCAACCCCAATAGATCCAATATAATCAGAAACAGCAATTACTTCAACTCCACGATAATCTTTGGCATTTATAAAAAAGGTGGTTTCATTATTCAATGCAGATTGCATAGGCAAGGGAATATTAGCCCCAGAAATAATTTCAAAATTATTGTTAGAAAAAAGTCTATTACTAAAGTATACTGCATTTCCATCACTATCCTTAAATGCCATTAGATTCTCTTCAGTTTTTCCCAAGCCCGTTCTATCATCAGTTATTCTATTAAAATAAGCCAAATCTGTTCTCATCACTAATACCCCTTCATGAAAAGGAGTTGAAATAGCAATAGAATATCTATTAGTTGAAGGAGAAAGATAAGCCGGCTTAATTGAAGTTTTGTTTTTTCCATCAATAAAATAAGAATCTTGAGATTTATCTCCCCCAAGATTAGTTATATTAGAAGATGCTATGATTATTCCGTTAGAGTCCAATACAAAAATTTCATAAATACTATCATCCAATAAAATCATTTGATCTAATTCCTCATTACTAAGGGCGGATTGAGTGGCAATAAGTTCAATTTTATTCTTCTGTTCATCAACTAGAACATTTATACTCTTTTCAGTAGATGCAGATAAAGAAACCAGTTGGTTTTGTATTTGAGCCCGGATAATCTTTTCAGAATTAGTAAAAATTAAAAACCCAACTAACAAGAAAGATATAATAAAAATAGAAAGCACTGTCAGGATTATTTTAATCTGTAGTTTCATTTTTTCCCTCTTTTTTTATCAATTAAACTGTCTGACAATTCTCTTTTTTCCTTCCCAAATATAAGCAATGCGTCTTTTTTAAACTCTTCTCCAAGCTCTTTATCGAGAACTCCCTTTTGAACAAGCATTTGAATATATTTTCTAATTGACTCAACATTTAATTCTCTTTGAACAAGATTAAATTCTTCTTCTCCGATGGGTCCAAGATGTGAAATAAACACTTTTTTCATTTTTTCATCAATTTCTGCCTGTGGGGAAAATAAAAGCTTCAATGGTTTTATAACTCTAATTGGTTTTAATGGAACAGTAAAATAAAAAGTAGTCCCCATGTCTAATCCAGATTCTAACCAGATTTTTCCTCCCTGGCTTTCAACAATTCCCCTACAAATGGCTAAGCCCAAACCAGTTCCTCCACTTTTATGCTGATACATATTATCCACTTGGTAAAAAGGCTCGAATAGCCTAACCTGATCTTTGGGTAAAATCCCTATTCCATTATCTTTAACATAAAATAATATTTTTCCGGCCTTTTTTTCTCCTCCGACAATAATTTTACCATTTTCAGGACTAAATTTGATTGCATTATTAATTAAATTTCTTAATACCTGCCCAACTCTATCTGCATCTACTTCAATAATTGGAAGCTTTTTTATCTTATTTTCAATAGTTATCTTTTTCTCTGGCATAAATCCCTTCATTTCTACAATAAGCTTGCTAATAGTTTTTCTTAAATCCACCTTAGTAAAATTGAACTTAAGACGTGCTGCTTCAATTCTACTAATTTCTAAAAAGTCTACAATAATTTTATCCAATCTTTCAGTATTGTTTAATACAATTGTCAATGCTTCTCTCTGTTTGTTTGATAATTTACCAAAATAATTTTCATTGAGCATTTGTAATTGAGCACGCATGGGGGTCATAGGACTTCTTAGTTCATGAGAGGTAATACTCAAAAATTCTGTTTTAGCCTTATCCACTTGTTTCTGTTGTACATCCAAGTTGTTCAAGACTTCCATTGTCTTATTAAAACTTTTACCAAGTGTTTCTAATTCATCTCCCGTTTGTATATCTACCTTAGCATTAAAATTCTTTTTTTCAAGTTCTCGCACAGCCAGAATTAATTTTTTAAGGGGTTTTGCAATTCCGCGAATTACAAAAAAAGCAATAACTACGGAAATCAGAACAAATAAGATCCCTAGGAGAACATTATAAATCATAACATTTCTTGAATTTATTAAAATTTTTAATCTATATTCATCAGAAACTCTCTTTTCAAGATTATCCCAGGAGGAATACAAATCTGCGAGTTGTTGTTTATATTCAGAATATTGATTTGATACGACTAAACTTCTAGCTAATTCAACATTTCCATTCTGCATTGCTTCAAAGGCTCCAAGTTCTAAATCAACTAGCTTCAAATTTATTAAATCTAAATCTGCTAAATACCCCAAGGCCTGCGTTTTATCATAATCACTTCTTTTACTTCGCATTAACAAATCTCTTGCCTGATATTTTAAGAGTTCATCCAGCTTAACTCCCAATTCATTATATTCATTAATATGTTCTGTAAGTTTTTCAAAATCACTTTTTTCCGCATATAGAAGAGCTTCGTATACAGTTCCAGTTAAACCTGCATCGTAGCTAATAACCTGTTGAACCATTACCTCCAATGGAGCTTCTATTTCTTTTAGGGCAATTTGATCCTGTTCAATTTGTTTATTAATTGTATAAGTTAGGATTATTAAACCAACGAGGAGAAGAATTAATATACCAAAAGAAAAAATAAGTTTTTTTTCAATACTTCCAAGAAATATTTTTCTAAATGAGTTTTTCTCTTGATCTTCCATTATCTCCTCTTAGATTTAATACACAAAAATAGTTTTTATAGTTATCTTTTACTTGCTTTTTGAACCCACAATCTTGTCAAAAAGTGGGGAAATATTATCAATAAGCGCGTTTCCTCCAGAAGAAGCTATTGCATAAAAAACAGACTTGGTTTTCACACCTTTTATTTTATTCATTAGATTGGACAAAAAGCTCGTGCATAGTTGGGGTTTATTATAAATAGAAAGATTTGTAATAGAATCAAAAACAATATAATCAAATTCGTGTTTCAAAAATTTAGAAATAACAAGAGATAATTCAGTTAAGGCCCCAGGAGAACTAATGTAATAAACTTGGTCAGATTGGTCAGGAACATTCTTTATAGATTTAGAAATAGCGTCCACAAAAACAACATTTTTGGTATTTATCTTTTTCTTTTTGAATATTTCTCTAAGAGAATCAAAAGTTTTATTAATTGTAACATAACAAACATTTTTACCTGAAAGACTTTTCATTACATTCAAAATAGAGGAATTATATTCTGCGCCAGTCATGACTAAAAGTACATTCTGATTCTTAGAAAGTTCGTTTTTAATATTCATTTTATTTTACTAATTTCTTAACTTTCTTTAAAAGTTCATTTACATCAAAAGGTTTCTGTATAAAATCCACAATGTTTTTTGATTTTGTTAATTCTTCTTTTTCAGCTTCAGAAGTTCTAACAACACTCAAAAAAGCTATTTTAGCTCCCTTTAGTTGTGGGATTATTTCTTTAACGGGTGTACCGGGCATCATTATATCCATTAAGATTAGGTTTGATTTCTTAGCTTTCCATTTTTTTAATGCATCATCTGCACTTGTTGCAGTAATAACAGAATATCCTGCTTTCTCAAGTATAGTCCTAACGGTACTTCTAATATCTGCTTCATCATCCACAATCATTATTGTTTTTGGCATTTTTCCCTCCTTATAAGTTTGATTATTTATTTAATTGCTTTGAGCAAAGTTTGTTTTGAAAAAGGTTTTTGTATAAAACCATCAACACCTTCCATATTAACCTCTTTTTTAGGAATAACTGATGCATAAATTATTTTTACCTTACCCTTCACTCTCTCTTTCATCAATCTTAGAAGATCATAACCCGATAGAGTTGGCATCATAATATCAATGATAATAACTGAAAATTTTTCAGCTAGAACATAATCCAACGCTTTTATCCCATTATTTGCAATTCTAACAACACACTTTTGTTTTTCAAGGAGTGCCTTCATTTCCTGGAGATCATCCAGATTATCATCAACAATTAGAATATTTTTCACCATCTTCCTTCAATGAATAATAGTCGAAAGACTATTTAAAACTTATTAAGTTAAACGTATTTTTTTACGTCAGCAATAAATCTTTTAGGATCAAGAGGTTTTTGAATAAATCCATTAGATCCCGACAAATTTACGTCCGGACGGGACATTACTGTGCAAAAAACTATCTTCGGATTTCCAATAGCTTCTTTTCTCATAAGCTTTAATACTTCTTCACCAGAAAATGGCATTCGAACATCTAAAAGAATAAGATTATACTTATTTTTTTTTGTCAATTCTACTGCTTTTCTACCATCTGGCTCTGTAATAACATTATATCCCTCCGGAGTAAGCAAACTTTTTATTGTAGATAGAATATCTTTTTCATCATCAACGACTAAAATACTTTTCACCATCTTTATTTATTAAGGATTACTTATATATAAAGTTTTCACATTCTTTCCTAATTTGATTTTAAACTAAGTAGTTTATATTTGAAAAAGGCGCTTAGAATAAAAAGAAGATAAAAACAAACATACAAGAGGTCAATTGGATGCCCCGTATAATATGTTCCTTTTTCGCTCATGTTTACAAAAATCTTATCATAAACCAGTCTTGTTACAACTCCAAATACTAAAACTACGAAAAAGATTAATTCAGGACTCTTAGAAATTAGCAGAGGATAAACTAGGCATAATAACATCAAAATCAGCACAAAATCATAGAGA
This sequence comes from uncultured archaeon, assembly GCA_903831045.1. GTDB lineage: Archaea > Nanobdellota > Nanobdellia > Pacearchaeales > GW2011-AR1 > GW2011-AR1. Next base: position 9,719 of record CAIKWG010000005.1, read on the forward strand.
ATATATGTATCTTGAAGCGCATGAGCAAAAGTAAAAGTTCCTAGCGCAAGGTCTTCAGACATATCTTGATAAACAAGGAAAATTCCAGCAAGTGCAACAAGAGCAAGAAGAATATAAAAAATAAATTTAGTAGATTTATCCCGAGTAGAAATAATAAAACTAACTGCTATAATTAAACAGATATAAGCTAAATTCCAAGCAAAATCTGGAATTCCTCCGATGGGAACAAGATTGTTCAAATAAACTTCATTAACCAGCCAGATTAAATCTCCAAAGAAAAATAAAAGAATCCCAATCATCATGAAAAAATAACTCTTTCTCTCCACAAAGGATTCTCTTGGAATCTTAAAATATAAAATTACTGAAGCGATAAAAGCTAGAAAAGATGCTGAAGTAAGAAATATATTTCCAAGAACAGTATTATGTTCAGAACCAAAAACATTAAATGAAAATAAAGCTTGTAAAACAAAAAGAATTAGGGATATTATAAAAATGGGAAGAATAGAATTCTTTTTTACTTTCCTAATTTCAGAACCATTATTTTTTTGTTTTGCTCTTTTAGACACAGTTTTTCTTACCATCAATTACTCTTTCTTTCTATACTAATCAAAGACTTTTTATTTTTAAATCTTTTTAGTTAACAATATTCTTAAAAACCTTCTACGCTTCTTCAAAATATGAAAAGAATAGACTTTAGGGACCAGATTGCAAAGAATAAAAGAAAGTCATTTTTTTACTTGCCGTAATATTAATTTTTTTAATTGCTCTAGGCTACGCAATCTCTTTTGCATTTAGTCCGGGATATTTTTTTATTATCATGATAATTGCAATAATATTCTCTATTCTTTATATTTGGATTGGATATTACAATTCAGACAAGATAGCAATAAAAAGTGTTGGAGCAAAAGAAATTAAGAGATCCAATTCTCCTGAATATTGGGACCTAGTTGAAGGATTAACAATAGCTTCTGGGCTTCCAATGCCAAAGTTATATCTTATGGAATCTAATCAGATTAATGCATTTGCTTCTGGAAGAAATCCGAACAAAGCAGTAATTTGCGTGACCAAAGGAGCTCTACAAAAATTAACTAAAAGAGAACTTGAGGGAGTTTTAGCACATGAACTCGGACACGTAGGAAATTATGATATTAGATATATGACTCTAGCAGCAGTTTTAGTAGGGATGATTTCTATAATATCAGAAATTTTCCTAAGAAGCCTTTGGTTCAGAGGAAGCAATGGAGACAGTGACGCTAACAAGCTACAGATAATTGCATTAATAATAGGAATAGCTCTGGCAATTTTAGCTCCAATAGTAGTCATGCTGGTTCAATTATCCATATCAAGAAAAAGAGAATACTCTGCAGATGCCACAGCAGTTAAATTCACAAGATACCCTGCCGGATTAATCGGAGCTTTAAAGAAAATTCAAACTGACTCTGCTCCTCCAGAAAAAAAAGTTAGCAAAGCACTTGCACCACTTTTCTTTGCAAATCCTCTAAAGAATGCTTTCTCTACTCATCCTCCATTGGAAGAAAGAATAAAGACTCTAGAAAGAATGTAATTTTGATAAATTTATAAATCTCAAACAGCTCACTAAATCATGGGAATAATAAGAGGTGGAGCAATAACTATTTTAGGAATTCTCCTACTAATCACACTTTTTACAGGAAATATTTTTGCTACTGTCTCTGGTTCTCTAGAATATAATCAATTAAAACTTTCATTAACAAATGTTTCAAAAGAAGTAGTAAGTAACTATAATCTTCTAAATCAGTTAGAACAAGCTAAACCTTACATTCAAATGTATTGTCTAACTAACGACAAGATTCAGTTCAATGAAAGTGGATTCAGTCTAGAAATTCCTTGCTCAGTCGCTCTTTCAGGCACAGACACAATTATCGAATACGAAGTAACAAATTTGGTAGATCAATTGTATTACAAGCAATATGATTGCGAATTTTGGCAATGTGTAAAAGAACAAAGCCCTCCTCTAGTTTTAATCTCAGAAAAATCCTATGAATATTGGAGAGCATTTTTCTATTGGTCAATTATTCTTTCAGTAATATTTTTCCTATTAATATTTCTCGTTGCAAAAAACAAAGCAACTCCATTTATCCTTTCTGGAATACTAATGATAATAACTGCACTTCCATTCAAGAATCTAAACTGGGTATTTAGTTTAATTCCAATAGGAGAGATAGCTAAATTCCTTTCCATCTTTTTTATGAAGGCTCATTCTGTATTTGTAGTAATGCTTATCCTAGGAATTTTATTCCTAGTTTTCGGAATTGTTCTTAGACTAACTGGAATTGGAAAAAAGATGTCTTGGAATTATAAAAAAGATGAAGAAAGCAATAAACCTCTTCCATCAGAAAAAGATGTCATTTCTAAAAAAGAAATAAAAAAAATAGTAAGTGAAGAGATAAAAAAAACTCAGCAAGGAAGAAAAAAGAAAAAATAATCTTATAAACTTATTTTTCTAACTATTTTAATGAAGAAACCAAAGGCATTAGTTTTATTTTCAGGAGGACTAGACAGCAGGATAACAATTAAACTTCTTCAAGAACAAAAAATAGATGTGGAAGCAGTTTACATAAAACTTCCTTTTGGAACTGGATGCTGCACTAATTTTGGATGCGTCCTTAACTTTACTCAAATCCAAGGAGTAAAACTACATCAGATAGATGCAAGTCAGGGAAAACTCCTGCAAGAATATCTAAACACAATAAAAAAACCTAAACATAACCGGGGGGCATCTATGAATCCCTGTCAGGATTGCAAAATATTTTTATTTAAACAAGCAAAAAAATTAGCAAAGAAAATTAATGCTAATATAATTGCAACAGGAGAAGTCCTAGGACAGAGACCAATGTCTCAGATGAAAAAGCATCTTTTATTGGATGAAAAGGAAGCGGGATTGGAAAATAAAATACTCAGACCTCTCTCAGCAAAACTTCTTCCAGAAACCGAAGCAGAAAAAAAAGGATGGGTAGACAGAAGCAAGCTTCTAGATATTGAAGGCAGACAAAGAACAAAACAAATGCAATTAGCAAAACACTATCACCTTACCTATCCAACTCCTTCCGGAGGATGCCTTCTCTGTGAAAAGTCCATGAGAAATAGATTTAAGCAAATTCTAAAAAGAAAACTAGACAAAAATTCTGTTAAATTTCTATCAATTGGAAGACACTTCCTAATAGATGATTCTTGGATTATTCTTGGAAGAAATGAAAAAGAAAACATCGTCCTAGAAAATACAAAAACAGGCAAATTAATCAATCCAGAATTTATGGCTCCAAGCGCAAGATATTTTGGAAAGATAAAAAAATCAAGAGTTATAGAATTAATAAAAGCCTACTCCAATCAAGAACCCATAGAAACAAGAAAGAAATTTGAACAATTTAGATTATAACCCCATTTCTAATTAATAGTTAACAACATTCAAATAAGCCCCATAAAAAAAGTAATTAATAATCTATAGAAAATTCTTCTTCATCTTTAGGCATTTCAGGAACCTTAAAATCTACTTTTTGCTTTTCAGTTTCCTGTTTGGCAAAGTCTCTTTTTTGTCTGTCAACAAATCCTTCTAAAAATGTAGAATGCCCAGTTGAACTTGAACTACCAAGAACACTCTTAGTAACAACATGAATTTTCATTCCTCCAACTTCTTTAGGTTCAGTTCTAACACTTGGAGGTAATCTCTTCCTAAATTCATCAAGTAAACATATATCTTCATTTGCTCTCAGAGCAACTTTTTTAGCACTAGTACTAAATGTTCCAAGAACCATAAATTTCAGAACTCCATTCTCTTCTTTAGTTACAATAGTACCATAATTAAGAGCAATACCAAAATCAATTTTTTTCTTGAATTTTTTATTATGGTCCTTAAGGATATCTCTTGTTCGATTAGCAATCTCTAACAATTTAGATTCATTATTAGCTGTTCTGGTTCTAGAAGGAGCAAGAAGAATAAACATTGCACCATTGCTGTTATAAATAAATCCTCTTTCATTTTCAACCATCTGAGTTATACTCTGTAAGGTTTCAGAAACATTTCCATCACCATTACTAATATCATAATAATTTTTTAATCCGAGGCACATAACACTTGCATCCTGCTTCACACCGTCTATTGATAAAGCTAATTCAGCCCTAACCTTTGAAGATACAAGCATACTTTCTTTTTTTGCAACAGGATTGAATTGTCTATTGTTAATGTTTGAAGAACCGCTGGAAGGACTCGAAGATACACTTGGCCTTGGACTCAGTGCAACAAGTTCCTTAAACTCTCCACCTTTTTTGGAAGATTTAATCTTTTTAATCTTAGATTCCTTATAGTTTCTACCGGAGTCTCTGAGTTTTCTTGCTCTCTTGAGATACACTCTTCTAAGCAATAAAAAAATAGCAATTAATAAAAGAACAAGAATAAAAGTCCAGATAGCAGGATTCAGTGTAAAAGTTTTAGGGAATTCAGTAGAAATTTCTATTGCATTTCCGGTTAAATAAACTTCTTCAACAGCATTTCCAACGCTAATCAAATATTCTCCTCTAGGAGCAGTAAGATAAAAAGTTTTTTCTTGACCAAAAGCCAATTCAGGATAAAAGCTTACAGTCTGATTTCCAATATTAATATCAATAGATTCGTTATACGGAACATTTCCAGTATTTTTAACAAAGAGTTTATTTTCTACTATTTGAAATTCAACAGCGGGATAAGCCAGAATTTCAAAGGATTCCATTTTATTTAATCCTTCAGAATAAACTGAAACAGCCCAGTTCTCAGGAGTTTGATTTACAGGAATAGCGTAACTAAATTCATTATTTGTTCTTTCTTCAATTTTTTGTACTATTTCATCTTTAGCATTTTTTATTGCAGCATAAACTTTAGCATCAATAATTTGGCCTGTTTGATCCATCAGAACAACTCTAGCAACAACACTTGTACCAGGTTGAATTTTATTACTAGTTAACAAAACTTCAAGAGTTGTAGGAATTTGATCGATTGTAACTTCATCAGAAATTTCTCCCCTATTTAGAATCTCTCCACTAGAACTAGTTTCATAGGCATAAAGTTTAACAGCATGACTCCCAAATTTGAAATTTGCAGGAACATCAATGCTAATACTAAAGGTCTCTCCTTTAACATCTGTAACTGAAAATAAATCTGCACTTTCTCCACCATCCAAAGTAAATTCAATTTTACCGTCTATACCAGCTCCATTTTCTTTTTTAACAGTCCCAGTCAAAGTTAATTTTTCTCCTGGTTTAAATTTATCACTATGAGAATCCAAGTCTAGATTAATAACTTCAGAAATTTTAACTTTTTCAACAAGTCTATTACTATAACTACCAAGATTATATTCTACATAACAATCTCCTTTAGAGGTTCCAATAAATTCCTGAACCAGAGGAATAGTCAAATCTCTTTCTTTTATCCCGCCCACAGCCATAGAAAGAAATTCTTTGTAGATTTCAGTTTCTTTTAATCCACAAACAAGTTTAACACTAAAGATATTACTAATTGCTTCATCAGCACTAATTTTAATTGGAAGATTTATTGTTTCTCCGAGGTTATAAATATCTTTTGCAGGAGTTGTTAATTCAACTGTTGCAGAGGCTAAACTAATTAAAAATAATCCCAAAATTATGAATACAAATTCTTTCCTCATTTTTACCCCTTAATATAAAAAAAATACGTATAATTTATTTATAAACATTTGTGGTCAGGAAGTAATATTTATATACAATCTTTTCCTGAACAAACTATGACAAAAGATGAGGTAAAAGTTACACCCTGGGAAGTTTCTGGAGCATTAAATTATGAAAAATTAATAAAAGAGTTTGGAATTTCTCCACTAAAAGACCTTCCAGAAATTTTCAATAAAGAATTGGCCTACAGAAGAAAGATTATTTTTGCTCACAGAGATATTCAAAGAATTCTTGAAGCAATCAAGAACAAAAAGAAATTTGTGATGATGACTGGTTTGATGCCCACAGGAAAATGTCATCTGGGCCATCTAATGATTGTAAAGCAAATGGTATTTTTTCAAAATTTAGGAGCAAAAATTTATATTACCGTTGCAGATTTAGAAGCTTACAATGCTAGAGGGCAAACTCTTGAAGAATCAAAAAAAATTGCTCAAGATTATATACTAAATTATATTGCCATGGGATTAGATCTAAAGAAATGTGAAATTTATTTTCAATCAGAAAGAAGTAAAGATGCAAAAAAGTCAAATGCCTATTACAGATTACAAAATCTTCTGGCAAGACATGTAACATTTAATGAATTTAAGGCAGTTTATGGAGAAATCACTCCCGGAAAAATGTTATCTTCACTTTTGCAAGCTTCAGACATGCTTCATTCGCAATTGCCAGAGTTTGAAGGAAATTGCCCCGTAATTGTTCCAGTTGGAATTGACCAAGACCCCCATCTAAGAATTGCAAGAGACCTATCCCAAAGAATAAAAAATCCCAATTTTATTCAATTAAGTTCAATCTACACTTTATTTTTGCCAGGATTGGGAGGAGGAAAAATGTCTGCTTCAGATGCAACTTCATATATTGCTCCAACGGACACCCCAGAAGAAGTAAAGAAAAAGATTAACAAATATGCATTTTCAGGAGGACAAGCCACATTAGAAGAACATAGAAAGTTGGGAGGAAATCCAGACATAGATGTTTGCTTTCAATATCTCAAATTCATGTTTGAAGAAGATGATAAAAAGCTTTCAAAAATAGAGAAAGACTATCGAGCAGGCAAACTTTTAACAGGAGAATTAAAACAATATACAATAGACAAAATAAATAATTTCCTAGCAGACCATCAAAAGAAAAGAAAAAAAGCAGAATCAGTTGTGAACCAGTTTATTTTTAAATCTTGATTTAATACCATCAATCTCATTCTCAGAACAAAAACTATCTAACATTATTTCAGGAGATTGCATATAAAAATACTTATTAATTAATTCCTCCAAATTGGTATAATTCCTTCTTTTGCAAGAATTAAATCTATTTCGAATATTTCTGTTCATTTTTTCAAGAGTATTTACCTCCTGATAAAACTCTTTTGGCAAATGTTGAATAAAATCCTCACGACTATTAGTCAACCATCCGTAAATTTTAATATTTTTATCTAATTTATTAAGCAAGTACAAACTTGACGTTCTATGATGCCCATCAATCAAAGGATTATAAGAAGAGTCTACATTCCAAGAAGCCACAGGAACAATTATCTTTTTAGAATTATCTTTAAGATAGCTTAATAAAAAAGCTTCCATATCCTCATAAACCAAAATATCCTGAGTAGGTATAATATCTTTAAAGTCTAATTCAATGATTTTTCCCATGACCTTACCTAAAAAAAAGAGTATATAAATATATTGACCGAGGGTCTAGGATTCTTTTTATATCCTGCAATTCCAACAGCCATATAACTTAACTTTCCAAGAGGGTCTAGTATTTCTACAGGTTTTAAGCCCTTTTTCTTCAGCCATTTAGTATCAACTCTTAGAGTTTTTTCATCCCATTGGTTATCAAAGATAAGATTTCCTTTCTTGTCTTTTCCAACATAGATTAGAACATGAGTATATTTTGCCTTATTTCCTTTTTCATCCAATGTATCATTATATGCACTTCTAGGATTGTATACCCCCAGAATCATTCCCGGTCTTAAAATTCCTTCTTCTCTTAGAGTGTTTAACTCCTGATATTTATCTTTTTCTTTAAATTTAGCAACTATAGTACTAGCATATCTCATATTCCAAGAATCTCTTTGAGGAAAGCTATCTACTTCTCCATAATATTTTTGAGCAGCCTTTTGAACATATTTAGCACAACTCAGAGAATTTAGTTTAAACTTAGCAAGAGCTGGAATTGAATCATGTTCTGGAATGTTAAATTCTCCAGAGATATCCAGTGTTTTTTCTAGATTAGATTTTCTAATTGAATCAAAAACTGGACTGTTCATTTCATAGTTAGACTTAAGGCTTGATTCTCCAAGATTCATAGTTCCAACTGAGTTTGATGCTCCAATCATCCCTGCTGTCATTAAAACGTATTTCATTAAATTTTTCATTTTGATTTTTTCCGTCGCTGGGCAACATTTTGTGAAAAAATTGCACCAGTTTTTTATGTTATGGCGTAGAACACAGGGTTTATAAACCTATCGATAACTTCAAAAAAAATGGGGTTTCCTCCTCGGAAAATCCATTTTTTTTATTTTTTCTAATTATTTTAAGAAAATTACCCATCACCAAGAATCAAATTATCCAACAGATTCAAGCCATAATTTTATAAAATACTTATTCTTAACCAAATCATGAAAACATTAAACCTTCACGTGGATTATATTAAATGGCAAGCCCTAAAAAAGGCCCTGAAATCAATTCCAGATTTAGAAGAAAAACAAAAAGAACCACAGGAAGTAAAAGAAGCCCTAGTTGTTCTAACTGCAGTTGAAAAGAAAGACACAGACACCACAAAATTAATTTCAAAACTGATAGAAGATATAAAGAATGTTTCAGCTCAAATTAATACAAAAAATATAGTTCTCTACCCATATGCTCATCTTTCTAAGGACCTCAGCAGCCCAGAATTAGCAATGAAAACTTTGGATGAAGCAGAAAAAGCACTAAAGAAAGAAAAATTCACTGTACATCGAGCACCTTTTGGATATTACAAAACTTTTGAACTCAAGGTAAAGGGCCATCCACTTAGTGAATTATCAAGGGATTTTACTATTGATGAAGCCAAGGCAGAGGAAGAGAAAATAGACCCAGAAAAGCTTCTAAGAGAAATATCAAAATCCAAGCTAGATACAACAAAACTAAAAGACAACGACCACAGAATCCTTGGAAGACAAATGGACCTTTTCAGTTTCAATGATGTCGCTCCAGGAATGGTTTTCTGGCATAATAATGGTTTAATCATAAAGAATGAATTGACAAATTATTGGAGAGAGAAACACGTAGAAGCGGGATATCAAGAAATTTCTACCCCTCAAATTATGGATTCTAAGATTTGGAAAATTTCAGGACATTGGGATAAATACAAAGAAAATAACTTTGCAACTCAATACGAAAAAAGACCTTTCCTAGTTAAACCAATGAATTGTCCGGGAGGGATGCTGGTTTACAAATCAAGCCCAAAATCATACAAAGATTTTCCAATGAGAGTAGGAGAATTAGGAATTGTTCATAGAGTTGAGCTTTCTGGAGTTTTAGCAGGATTATTTAGAGTTATACAATTTACACAGGATGATGCACACATTTTCTGTCTAGATGAAAAACAAGTAAACTCAGAAATAGAAGGAGTAATTGATTTAATTAATATTTTTTATAAAGATTTCAATTTAGAATTTGATCATGTTGAATTATCAACTAGGCCTGAAAAAAGAATTGGAACAGAAGAACAATGGGACATGGCGGAAAAAATACTAGAAGATGTTCTAAAAAAGAACAAAATGAAATATAAAATAAATGAAGGAGACGGAGCCTTCTATGGACCCAAGATTGATTTTCATATAAAAGATTCACTTGGAAGAACATGGCAAACTTCTACAATACAATTAGATTTTGCACTTCCAGAAAGATTTCAACTGGAATATACTGACAAAGATGATAAGAAGAAAAGACCAATTATGCTTCATAGAGTAATCTATGGCTCTCTGGAAAGATTCCTAGGAGTTTTATTAGAGGATAAAAATGGTAGACTTCCAACATGGCTTGCACCAATGCAAGTTAAACTTTTGAGTTTTACAGACAGAAATAAAAAATACGGAGAAAAAGTTCTAAAAGAATTGCAAAAAGAAATTCCAAATCTAAGAATTGAATCTGACTTTAGACAAACAACTGTCCCCCAAAAAGTAAAAGAAGCTGAACTTATGAGAATTCCATATATTGTTGTAGTAGGAGACAAAGAAGAGAAAGAAGCCTCCTTGGCAATAAGAAAAGGCGGACAAAATAAGATTGAAACAGTTAAACTAAAAGATTTCATAAAAAATATCAAAGAAGAAATTAAAAATAGAAAATGAAAAAACTTTCAATAGATGAGATGGCAGCATTCTGCAAGAGGAAAGGAATTATTGACAAATCAGCAGAAATCTACGGAGGTTTTGCAGGATTCTGGGATTATCTTTTTCTGGGTGCTGAATTAAAACAAAATATAAAAAATGCTTGGTGGAGTTTTCATGTAAGACAGAGACCAGACATGGTGGGAATTGATGGAGCAATTATAACTTCTCCAGAAGTTTGGAAAGCATCAGGACATGTAGCAAATTTTAATGATGTTTTTATTATATGTAAGAAATGTAAAAAGCCAACAAAAATAGATAAATCAGAATTAGGAAAAGCAAAATGCGATTGCGGGGGAGAATTAGACGTTAACACTGCAAAAGATTTTGAATTAATGTTTAAAACAAACGTTGGGGAAAAAGATTATGCTTATCTAAGACCAGAGACAGCTCAACTAATTTTTTCAAATTTTAAAGCAGTTTTTGAAGGAGCTAGAATGAAGTTACCATGTGGAATAGCACAAATGGGTAAGGCATTTAGAAATGAGATTGCTCCAAGAAATTTTATTTTCAGATGTAGAGAATTTGAACAAATGGAAATTGAATATTTCATTAAACCAAAACAAAAATGCCCCTATGAAATTCCAGATATAGAAGTTTTAGTTTATTCAGAAGAGCTACAAAAAGAGAATAAGGAAGCAAAAAAAATGTCCATCAAAAAAGCATTCAAAGATAAAATCATAAAGAAAGACTGGCATGCCTATTGGTTAGCTCAGGAACTATTATGGTTCAAATCATTTGGAGCAGATTTAGACAATTTCAGAATTAGACAACATGCAAAAGAAGAACTTGCACATTATTCTTCAGATTGCTGGGATTTAGAATATAATTTCCCATTCGGTTGGAAAGAACTAGAAGGAATTGCAGACAGAGGAGATTATGATCTTTCTCAACATGAAAAATTTTCAAAGAAGAATCTAAAAGTACTTGATGAAGAAACAAATGAAAGATTCCTTCCCCATGTTATCTCTGAACCAAGTCTGGGAGTTGAAAGAGCACTATTAGTTTTCCTCTATGAAGCTTACACAGTTAGCGACAAAGAAAATGTAGTTCTAAAGCTACATCCAAAACTAGCTCCAATAAAAGCGGCAGTTTTCCCAATAATTAAGAGTCCGGAATATGATAAAATATCAGAAGAGATTGTAGCAACTCTAAGAAAAAGATATAATATTGAATACGACAGATCAGGAAGTATTGGTAGAAGATATGCTAGAAATGATGAAGCAGGAACCCCCTTTTGTATCACCATTGATGAACACACTCCAAAAGAAAAAACAGTTACAATAAGAGAAAGAGACACAACCGAACAAAAAAGAGTAAAGATATCCGAACTTCCCACAATTCTTGACAAATTGATTGAAGGTGAAATTGAATTTAAGAGTTTAAAATAAAATGATTAAACAAAGACTTAATAAAAAAACAATCTCAGAGATAAAAAAAGCAAGAAAAAATATCAAAAAAGGTAATGTTTATACTGAAGCAGAAGCCAAAGAATTAATTAACCTCCATCAACCTATTCTTAGATAGAAGGTAATAGATAAGTCCCAAATTTTATAAACTCCCTATTTCTCAATGATTTATGAAATTCCAAGATTATTATAAGAAGTTAATTGATTCAAAAGAATATCAAAAGTTTACAAAGGAAAACAAAAAAGCCTACCCTTGCTCTGGTTTATTTATCATTGATAGGCAAAAACCACAGATAGAAGTTACTTTTGATTATTATCTTCCAGACACAAAAAAGATTTTCAGTTTTAAGATAGATAAACAAGTAGATTTGGTTCCACTTGAAAATGTTGACCCAACAATACCAGAAAAGCTGGGAATGAATTATTCTTTTGATTTAGCAACCTATGAAAAGCTCATTCTAGATAGAATGACAGAAGAAAAAATAAATGGAAATCTCCAAAAAATACTTTTTAGTCTACAAAAAACAAAAGGTAAAGATTATCTTGTTACAACCTGCTTTCTTTCAAATTTGGGTCTACTTAAAGTCCAAATAGATATTCAACAGAATAAAATTATTCTCTTTGAAAAAAAATCTTTCTTCGACATGATAAGAGTAATCAAGGGAAATAAAAAAGAAGAAAAAGAAAAATGAAAGAAGGCTATAGAAAAAATTACTCCGATGACGATTTGAAACATCTTCTTGAAAAAGCACCAACAAGCGAGCAAAATATGTATGAAGATAGATTAATCAAGGTTAATCCAAACAATGATGAAAATTTTCAAGGAGCCTGCTTAAATTGGGAGCTAGCAGGAAAAGGTTTCAGCTTATTCAAACCAACAAAACCAGGAAGAAAAATGACTGACGAAGAATTGCTTGCAGATGCTTATAGAAGAGCATCAGAATACGAAGCAAAAAGAAAAAAATAATTAATCAAAACCAGTTAGTTTTCCAAGCCTATCAAAAAAAGCAATATCTCTAAGGTCAGAAACCTTTACTTTAAGTTCAGAAAGCCCATAATACTTATGTTTTTCTTTATTTTCTAGATCAAGAGCAATATGAGAATGATAAACCGAATTAGTTAGTTTGCCTATAAGAGAATTACATCCTTCAACATACTATCTAATTCTCTCTTCTTTCTCGTGAACAAACCTTTCTCTAAGTCGTTTATAGAGAATTTTGGGGGAATAATTTTTTGACATTGGGGTCATAAATAAATTCCCTTTTTAAATTTGATATTTCATTAATTAGTTACAAATGAGAAATATTACTTCTTTACAACAAAATTAATCATCATCTCAGAATTATCCGATTCAATAAGCTTAAATCCAGCTTTCTTGAATAAATCATGAACTTCTTGCTCATCAAATAAGTAATAATATCTCTCCCCTTTATTCGTCCATTTAATAAGTTTCTCTTTACCTTGTTTCTGATTAAATCTCTTAGATTGAAAATTCCAAACACCTATTCTGGCAATTCCACCTTTTTTTATAACTCTATAAAGCTCCTTAACAGATTTCAAACGATTATCTTCTCCTTTAACACAATGCAATGCAGAAATGCAAATTGCAAAATCAAAGAAATTATCTTCAAGAGGAAGTTCAGTTAAATCTGCTTTCACAAATTCTGCTTTAATTCCCAATTCATCTGCTTTCTTTTTAGCAAGACGTAACATCTCTTCAGAAAAATCCACCAGCCACATTTTTCCTTTTTTAAGTTTAACAAGATGCCTTCCAGAACCTGCTCCAAGATCAAGAACATTCCCACTACATTTAGCTAGAAACTTTCCAGTACTCTCTCCTCCAATCTGTTTAAATTCATGCCATTCCGGAGCAATCTCGTCCCATATTTTTTCCTGCGATTCCATGAAAAATCAAGTAAAATTGTCTTTAAAAAACATTAGATTGAATGCTTATCAATTACCCAATATTTCCATGCTGGCTTATCCAACCAAGAGTGAAATTTTAAATGAACTCTTCCAGGAAAAGAAATTTCAAGAAGTTTATTATCAAAAATTTGCCTTAAAACAGAATGATGGGGTTCTAAAAATTTTGAATCATAGGGATCAATAAGCTCATTTACAAACACCATTCTCCCTTCATCATCTTCTCTTTCATAAGCCAGAGAAAATCCTTTAGGACGATGTTTATAATATTCTTGAAGAGGGAAGGTAAAAGTTTTTTCAGAATCAATAAAAAAAGAAAGATTTAATTTATCTTTCTTAAAGTCAAGACTTTTTCCTACTAAAGATTCATTAACTAAAACATTTCCACCATGAGAACCAACATTTCTAATAAAAAGATTATCAGGAATATAATTATCTAAAGAAAATCTCAAATTTTCAAAGTCTAATTCTCGAGGCATCCAATATTGTTCCATAATATATCCAGAAGGAAGAGATATATAATAATGATGCTAGTCCTGAACAATAAAAAACTTTATAAAACATCTATCTATCAACTAACCATGGAAAATTCGCAATTTAAAGTTGCAATCATCTACAACAAAAACAAAAAAGCTGAAGAAGGAGAACCGGAAGATCTCTATGCTGAATTCGACGACGAATCAGTACCTCAGGCAATTAAAGATGCTCTTCTAATAAATAATTTTAACATTGATATTCTCGAAGCAGACAAGACACTATATTCTAATTTAGAAAACGGACACTATGATTTTGCATTTAATATTGCAGAAGGACTTTATGGAGAATCAAGAGAAAGTCAAGTCCCAGCAATGTTAGAATGGCTAAGAATCCCCTACACTGCTAGTGGGATATTTACAATGGCATTATCTCTCGATAAAAGAAGAACAAAAGAAACCCTTCTATTTAATAAGCTTGCAACTCCAAAATCTCAATTATTCAAAACTCTAGAGGATAAATTAGATTCAGATTTAGAATTCCCTCTAATCGTAAAACCCAACTCAGAAGGTTCTTCTAAGGGAATAGACGATAAGAGTATTGTTCAGAATGAGGAACAATTAAAAGAAAATGTAAAAAAAATTAATGAAACTTACCAAGATTCTGCTCTTGCTGAAGAATTTCTTCCAGGAAGAGAATTTACAGTAGGATTAATGGGAAATAAAGATGGAAAAATTTATAGAATTCCTGCTGTAGAAATTTTTGTGGATAAATATGAAAATTCTAAAGGAATCTATACCTACGAGCATAAATATCTAAAAGAAAAACAAGAAAATTCCGATATTGCAATTATGAACCCAGAACTAAGCAAAAAAGTTTATGATTTGGCAATAGCAAGTTTTAACGCTCTTGGTTGCAGAGATTTTGGAAGAGTCGATATTAGATGCAATGCAAAAGGAGAACCAGAAGTTTTAGAAATTAATCCAATTCCAGGGTTACATCCAGACCCAGAACATGTTTCATATTTTACAAAAGCTTGCACACTCGGCAACATTGGTTACACAGAGATGATTAATGGAATATTTATGTTTGCTCTCCAAAGACACGGATTAGAAGACAGAATAAATTCTTCAATAAGAAAAAGAATATTTCAAACATTAGAAAAATCAGATAAAA
The DNA here is from genome assembly GCA_903831045.1 of uncultured archaeon. Classification (GTDB taxonomy): domain Archaea; phylum Nanobdellota; class Nanobdellia; order Pacearchaeales; family GW2011-AR1; genus GW2011-AR1. The sequence goes on from CAIKWG010000005.1 coordinate 24,776, forward strand.
TGTGTGAATAGGCTAAAATAAAAGATTTTTAACCTGCTAATTCTTCGAAATTCTATGCAACTACCATTGAAAAACGAAAAGCGTAAACCAACAAAGACATTGTCAGGAATAACTCCAGTAGCAGTTATGCTCCCTCCTCGACCATGTAATCATGGAAGCTGTGTTTACTGTCCAAATCTGAATGTTCCTCAAAGTTATACTCCTAAATCCCCAGTTGTTCTGAGAGCAAAAGCACTAAGATATGATGCCTACAAACAAGTTCAAACAAGAATAAATGCTTTTGAATTAATGAATCATCCAACAGAAAAGATAGAATTAATCCTAATGGGTGGAACTTTCCTTGAATATCCAGAAAAATTCCAAAAGAAGTTTATAAAAAGTTTATACGATGGACTCAATGGAAAGATTTCTAAAACTCTTGAACAAGCACAAAAAATAAATGAAACAACAAAGCATAGATGCATTGCTCTTTGTATAGAAACACGTCCAGACGTTTGCATCAATCATATTGATAAAATGAGAAAATGGGGAGTAACACGAGTTGAACTGGGAGTTCAAATCATTGATGATGATATCTACAAAAAAGTAAAAAGAAGCCACACAGTAAAAGATGTAATCGACGCCACAAAAGCTCTGAAAGATGCAGGTTTTAAAATAGGTTATCACATAATGCCCGGACTTCCAGGAAGCAATCCAAAGAAAGATATTCAACTTTTCAAAAAAATGTTCTCAAATCAAGATTTTAAACCAGATCAACTAAAACTTTACCCATGTCAAGTAATGCCAGGTTCAGAATTAGAAAAGATGTATTGGAATAAGGAATATATTCCATATGATGAAAAAGTAATAAAAGAAATTTTAATAAAAATGTTAAAATTAATTCCAAATTATTGTAGAGTAATGAGAGTTATGAGAGAAATCCCAACAGAATATCTAGTTGCAGGAACAACTAATATCGGATTAAGAAAAGATTTAGAAGAAGAACTGAGAAAAAATAAAATAAAACTAAAAGAAATTAGATATAGAGAAATAGGATTTGCAAATAAAGAAACGCTCAATAAAAAAACTAAACTAAAGATTACAAAGTATAAGGCTTCAGACGGAAAAGAATACTTCTTAGAAATAATAAATAAGGACAATATTTTATTTGGCCTGCTAAGACTGAGAATATCGAAAGCAGGCGCAATAGTAAGAGAGGTTCATGTCTACGGACAAAGCCTTGAACTAGGACAAATAGGAGAAAATTCACAGCACATGGGACTTGGAAAACAATTAATTGCAAAAGCAGAAGAAATAGCAAAAAAATCAAAACAAAAAAAGCTCAAAATTATTTCTGGAATTGGAGTTAGAGAATATTACAAAAAATTAGGATACATCCTAGAAGATACTTATATGGTTAAGAATTTAAATTAGAAAGTTCTATAATTTTATGAAAGAAGCAACAAAAAGAGGTTTGAGCTTTGGAGTAACATCTGGAGTAATTACAACAATTGGATTAATGATTGGAATTTATTCTTCTACTGGCTCTAAATTAGCAGTTTTGGGGGGAATTATTACAATAGCCATTACAGATGCACTTTCTGATTCTTTCGGAGTAAATATATCCGAAGAGGCAACTGAGAAAAAACGTAAAAAAATATGGGCCAACACAGTTTCTACTTTCATATTTAAATTTTTATCAGCAATAATATTCATCGGAGCAATTTTAATATTTGAATTAAAAACGGGAGTGATAATCAATGTTTTTTTAGGAGCGTTAGTTTTAATTATTCTTAGTTATATACTTGCAAAGAAAGAGAGGAAGAAACCATTAAAGATTATCGGTTGGCATTTAGTTATAGCTGCTTTGGTTATTATAATGACTTATTTCCTAGGAAAATTAATTGCAAATCTTGGTTTAATTTAGTTAGGTATATCCTGCCCTTCTAATTCCCATTAATCCTCCAAGATGTTTAGGAGTTTCCAACAGTTTATTTCTAATTGTTTTACCCAAATCAAAAAACTCCACAGGCCTAACTTCACGAACACGTGGAAGCATAAACATTGCAACTAAAATTCTTAATGTTGCACTTAGCAAGAATATAAAGATTATTGGATGAAACCCGAGTATAGTTCCAAATTTATCTGAAGAAAAATATCCCCCAATTAAAGCTCCAAGGAAAGTTCCAAAGGCAGCAATAATTGCATTATAGGAAACACAAAGTGCCATTCTTTCACGAGTCACAGCATCATAGATAAAATTAACTGAAGAAAGATTTAATCCAGCCCATAAAAATCCGGATAAAGCCTCAACCAGAACAAGATAAGGCAAAATTAGCTTAGGATTAACAGAAATAATCCAAGGAGAAAAAGCCCATAGAACAGGAATTAAGAATACAAACCATCCAGTAACTTTCATAACCATAAGATTTCCATACTTATCCGAAGACCTTCCCCAAAAAGATAAAGACAAAACAGTTGTAATAATAGAAGTAACAGTAATAAGAGTAAATTGATAATAATTAAAAGATAAATTCTTTAGCATATAAACTGAAAAGAAAGGTGAAGCTATTGCCGTTGCAAAAGAAATCAAACTGAAAAAGATAACAAATCTTCCAAAATTATTTCTCCTCATCTTTTTCACAAATTGAAGAAAACTAAAATAATATTCACTGCTATAGGTCATTGGAGGCTCATATTTCTTAGACAAGAAATATGCAGAAGAAAATCTTCCAATTACTGCAATTGAAAAAAGAATTAAAAATCCATAACCAACATTTCCTTTTTTAAAATAATCCAAAATAAAACCTGCAGCAAGCATGCTCAACAGCACAGAAATATTAACAAACTTAGATCTTCTACCAAAATAGGCTCCAACATCTCTATTAACCAAATCTTTCATCCAAGAATTCCATGCAGGACCAACAAAAGCTCCAGCAACAGCTAACAAACTGTAAAACACAAGAAGCAAAACCGCTGCAAGAGCAGTAGACATCCCCCATAAAAAATATCCAAGTGCAATTAAAATCAAAGGCAACCACATAACCCCTTGAGCTATAACTCCTGTAAGAACTAATTTTTTTCTTGTAGTTTTTTCAACAACCTTATTGCTAATCAATTGAGAAGCAGTACCAAGGAGATTTGGTAATGAATTAAGAACCCCAATCATTGCATTTCCAGCACCCATTGCAAGAGCAAATGGAGTAATATATCTAAGACCGAAACCATCCATTACACTGAAAGAAACTCCATCCTTTAGGCTATATTTCTTAGATTTTTCTCTCAACACCTCTTCATTATTCTTATTTTCCATATCTCCTCTAAAATTAGATTTCACAAATTTAATATATAAATCTATCTAACAGAAATTATTACTATCAAATTATAATTCTAAAAATTAAATTTTAATGTTTCCTTCTTGCCAGTCTCTTAATATTAAACGAGCAACCTGATCTCCATTAATTTCTCCACCTTTTATCAAAAATCCTCTTTTTCTACCGAGACTCTCTATAAGTTCATCACAGTCACCACCAGAGTCAATTCCATAATGTTTATCCAATATTCCGGGGTATCTCTCCATTATTCTAGCAACAACAACCTCGGGCTCCTTAACCTGGGAAAAGCTCTTTCCACCAAACATAGTATGATCTGCAATTATTTCTTTATTTGCAGAAGAATATTGTTCCGCAGGAATAACTCCTGGACTATCAATTAGAACAATTTCATTAGAAAGCCTAATCTTTTGCATCCCCTTAGTAAATCCTGCTTCGGCACCAACACCCGCAGCACTTTTTCCAGCAAGTAGATTTAACAAAGAACTTTTTCCAGTATTAGGATAACCAATAACACCAACCTTAATCTTTCCTTCTTCCGCAATAACAATTTGGTCTCTCTTAATTTCTCTTTTCTCTCTTTTTTCAACTTCATTAGCAACACGTTTAATTAAATCTCTTAAATCCTTAATTCCTCTACGTTTAGTGCATGAAACAAAAACAAAGGGATAAAACTCTTCTTTCACCTTTTTTTCCATTTTAGTGCCAATTAAATCAGCTTTATTAAAAACATAGATAATTTTCTTCTTCTGCTTTAGAATTTCTTCTTCAAGCTCAACATTTCTAGTCTCTTCGGGAAAACGTGCATCAAGAATTTCTAGAATTACATCTGATATATCAATGATTTTACGTGCAACAGAAGGATATTTTTGCCTCTGCCTACAGATATTATCAATCTTTCTTGTTCTACGTGATGAAAAGCTATAACGAAGTTTCATAAAAAAACAAGGAATTTTGGGTTTTTAGAGTTTAGCATGAAGCTTTTTTAGTAAAATCTCTTCTTAACTTTCAAAGGTTTGACTTCACGTTCAACCTCAGATTTATCAATCTCTTCAAAATGCATCAAGCTGTAAGTAGGAAAGTTTAATCTTTCTCCATCAGAATCAGCAACCTTAAGTTTATCTTTAGAAACATCAATAATTTTACATTTATAATCAAGCTCACGTCCAGCCACTTTCATCTTCAAGAGGTAATATTTTCCCTTTTCTATTTTCATTTAAATTTCTTATTTTCCTTTGCTAGGAGAGTTTCAAGTTGTTTTCTATCACTCTCTATCTTTCTCTCAACAGCCACAATCTCTTTTTTTCCCCTTAATAATTCTAGATTATCCTTAGCATGCCTAAATTCTTTCTTTGCCTTACTTAATTCTCTTTCATAATGTGCTTCAATTCCTCTTGAATATGGACTTAATCCCCCGCTAGATTTTCTTCCAAGGAATAGAAATACAACAATTCCCACAAGAACAACAGCTCCGATAATATACCAAAGAGTATTATTACTATCTCCTGTTGAAGCATCAGTAATATCCCCATTAATTAGAGATTCATTAAGTTGACTTTTCTTAACTTTTTTAACAGGAACTATATTTGAATCATTTGTATTATTAGCAGTTGAATTAATAGTTAAATTAGCACTAAGATTTGAACTATTAGAAGTTGTTAGATTTGTTAAATTAGTTAGAGTAGTATTCACAACGGGCTCAGGATAATAAATAATAGTAGGAGTTTCCAATAAATTCGCGCCAACAGGAGCCACAGTCACATTAACATCAGTACCAGTTAAAAAAGCAGTCTCCATCTTTTGACGGTAGGTTGTAACTCCTGCATCATCTTTTAATGTAAAAAACAGACTGAATTGATTTGTTGTAATATTTTCAAGAATAATAACTAAATCCCCATACTCATCGGAACTGTAAAATTGTGGAGGAGTAATTGCATTAAATCCATCTCCAACTAGAATGGGAGTCATATAAAAATCCTGTCTAGGCAGAGTTTTAACATGAACTGTTGTTGAAGCAGAAATTAGACTAACAAATAGAATCAATCCAAAAAATAACACCATTAACTTTCCCCTCTTCATGGAGAAATCAGTTTTTCATAATTTATAAAGATTTTTATATTGAAAACTCCTTTTTCAAGAAGAAAAAATATGTACAGTTCAATTGTATTCTATAGTTTTGTAGTATTATTTGCTCTAGTTTTAGGTTCATCTTTTGTTCCAATTCCAGGGGTTGGAGCATTAATAACTGGATATGGGGCACTAAGTCCAACATTTTCTAATCTTCTAGGTCTAATAATTCTAATTTTTAGTGGAATGATTATCGGGGATATAGCAACTTTCTTCCTAGCAAGAAAAATTTCAAAAAGAACAAAAAAATTTCTAAGAAAATTTAAATGGTATTACCAAAATGAAAAACAGATAAAAAAATCTCTAAATAAGAATACCTTTAAATGGGTTTTTTTAAGCAGATTTATTCTTATAGGAGCATGCCCAGTTACAAATTATCTCTGCGGATTTGAGGGAATCAAGTTTAGAAAATTCATTCTACCTGCAATTCTTGGAGCAATGGTTTATTCTCTTGAATACACACTTCTAGGATTCATTTTCAGAGAAACATGGAATAAGCTTCTAACAATAGTTCATTCGTCCGTATTAATTGCGGTTATTGTAATGGCCCTGTCATTTTTTATTGCTCATAGAATACAAAAGCATAGAAGAAAAAAGAATAAAAATAAAAAATAAATGAATTTATCTTTTAATTATCTTTTCTCTTTCGAAACATCCACGGAAAACTGAGATGAAGAATACTTCTAAGCTCACCTTTATAGAAATACAAAGCCAAAACAGTAACAAGAGTTATACCGACAATTGAAATATAAACTTCAAGCGTATTTGAATAAAGAACACCTTTTGCCAGAAGAACTAAAAAAATAGTATTTGGAAGATTCCCCAAGAAAGTTGCAATTGAATAATTTTTAAGATTAATCTTCATGATTCCCCCCAGGAAGTTAGGAATTAGTGGAGGAACAATAAATGCTGCACTTAGAATAAAAATTGTTTTAAAATTATTTTTTTCTACTATTTCATCAAACTTCTCTAATTTTCCCCCACGCTTTTCAAGATATTTTTTAACATAATCCCGCCCCAATTTTTCTGCAATGAGGTAATGAAAAATTGCAGCCACCATTATTCCAATCATTGCACAGATAATCACGATTCCAAGAGGAAAAAATAAAATTCCTGCAAAGACCATGGCAGTAACTGAAAAAGAAAAAGAGATTAAAAGTATAAATAAAAGAACATAAACTAGAATAGCCAAAAGATAATTGGAAGAAACTACTTTTTCAAGAGAAGAAAGATTAAATCCAAAATATCCAGAAAACAAGGCCATGAATAAAGAGATTAGAAGAAATACTAGAAATAAACTAAATTTCTTTTTACTGTTCATTATATTTCCTAACAAAACTTTCGTTCTTTAGGTTAATTAAATAACTTTTCTGAAAGTTATCTTTTTTTAATTGAACCTGAACAAAGGTTTCATTCCCCTCTGTAAGAACATTTCCAAAAATAATTTCATAACCCGCAGTATCAATGCTTTTATTTAAAATTTCAACAATCTTCTGCCTTTCTAGTTCACTGGTCGGCCTTAGGTCTTGTTTAATATTTTGAAATTGATAAATTCTGTAAGCAAGAGTAGCCATTAAAAAGAGAATTAATACAAGAAGAACAAGTTTGATAATTAGAGATTTCTTCATATCAAAGATAATACTTTTATCATTAAAAATCTATTCATATCTTAATGCATCTACTGGTTTTAATTTTGAAGCCCTATATGCAGGAATAGCCCCAGCAATCATTCCAATGATAATAGAAAATGATAAAGCAGTAATCAATAATCCTGGAGTTATTGCAGTAGAGCCAAACATTCTAGAAATGCCTCCAGAAGTTCCAGACACCATTGAACCAATCAAACCAGATGCAAAGACTCCAAGAATTATTCCTCCAATTCCCCCAACTAAACCTATAAGTCCAGAGTTAATTAAAAAAATAGTTAAAATATCTTTGTTTCTCGCACCAATTGCTTTCATAATTCCTATTTCTTTTGTTTTTTCCAAAACAGAAGTGAACATAGTATTTGCAATACCAATGGCCCCAACAAGAAGAGAGATAGCTGCAATAGCTCCAAGAAAAAGAGACATGCTATCAATAGTACTTTGCATAGTGGCTTGCATTGTTGCAGGATTGCTAACGGTAAAATCTTTTTCTGTTTCTTTTAATATTCCTCGTGCCATCATTAATTTTTTTGTTATATTGCTCACAGTTTCATCCGCAAGTCCGACATCTTTAATCTTAACCGAAATAGAATCAAATTCTTCTGCACCAATATCATCAAAAACATTTCTTGCAGTTTGAATAGGCATATAAACACTATTACCATCCGTTAAAATACCAACAACTTTGAATGTTTTTCCCTCAATAGTAACCTTAGAATTAAGAGGAATATCATCAAAGGTAGAACTTGCTAATCTATCCCCGATTACAATTGAATAACTATCCCCATTGGTTAACATTCTCCCAGAAGCCAATTCTTCTGTGGTAATATCTTTCCAAATAGTTTCATCCACCCCAGAAACACTGACCGTAGCTGTTTTGGTTAAATAGGTTAAGTCCCCCCTAGAAGAAACACCCCCCATAACATATTTTACATTATTAATATTTCTGAGAACAACTAAATCTCTTGCAGTCAAATTTTTTGATTCTGAATTAGAAGAAGTGTCTTCTCTTCCAAAAGGACCTCCCTCATCAAAACCAAAATTCCCTGCGGCCCTAGAAAATCCAGGAGAAATTGTAAGAATATCTGCACCTAAATTTCCAAGTCTATCCTCCAATTGTTGTTTTGCCCCAATACTAATTGAGACAATTGAAACAATCGCAGCAATACCAATTATAATACCAATAATTGTAAGCCAACTTCGAAGCTTGCTGTGTATTAAAATATTTAAGGCCAGCTGAAATGATTTTTTTAATCTCATCTTCTTGGAAGAGCATGTCCTTCCTTCTCTTTTACTTTCTTAATCCAATCTGGAATTTCAGAAGTTTTGTTTTTTACATCTTTTTTAGAATCCTTAAATTTTTTTAAAATATGCCTTTTATTACCAAAATATTTAAAATAAACAAAAAGTGCAGCAGAAATTAAAATTAATATTCCAGCAATAATATATGGCCAAGTTGCAGCTTTTTTCTTACCTGGAAAATTTCTAGTAAAATTAGCGGGCATACCAGTTGCAGAGACATTTGCAGAACCGAGAGATTGAGAATTGAAACTTATTTCTTTTAAAACACTTCTCCTCTCTCCAATACTATCTGTATAATCTATTTGCACGATTAAAGGAGCAGTACTTCTACCAACCTGAACTAAACTAAAACTAACAAGACTATAATCTCCTGCATCAAGATTTCCTACCATCTGACCATTTGTTCCAGTAACTCTAAATGAATCCTGCTGAGGAATTCTAACAATCATAGAATTTGCTGTGTTTTTGCCAATATTTGCAATTGCCAGAGAAACATCTGAGGTAGTAGAATCCTGAACAACCAAATCAAAATATGTTTGAGCATTTGCAACATTAATATTCATCGGATAAAAAGCTCCAGAATCAGAAAGCTTACTAGTACTAATTTTTAATCTTAGAGGATTTTCAGCTTCAACTGCATTTTTATCTACTCTAACTTTATAATGAAGAATTACATCTCCTGCAAAATTTTCATATTCTATTAATGCTTGAGAAGAATCATCTAAACTAAAAGGGAATTCACTTAATAATTCAAACTTTGCGTATTTTACAGAAGTTCCAATGTTAACTTTAATCCAAACATCAAAGTATTCTCCTGGATTGACAGGATAAGGCTCATACTTCAAAGAAGAAACCTGTATACCCTCAGATTGATAATTAACAGAATAGTTCAATTCCTGAGCAGAAATAAAATTTAGTGAAGAAAAAATTACAACAACAGCCAACATTAAAAATAGAAATGTTTTTTTCATATTGAAGCTAAAAGAAAATCCTTTTTAAATAAAATGGAACTTAAATCCATTATTTTGACAACCTCTGTTTAATTTTTCCATCAAGAATATGAACAGTTCTCTTAGCATATTTAACAAGATTTAAATCATGAGTAATAAGAATAATTGTTTTTCCTTCCTTGTTTAATCTTCCTAAAAAGTCTATCACAAATTTTCCAGTATGACTATCCAAATTCCCAGTTGGTTCATCTGCTAATATAACTTCTGGGTTATTGGCTAAAGCTCGTGCAATTGCTACTCTTTGTTGTTGCCCTCCAGAAAGTTCATTAGGCTTGTGATGAAGTCTATCCCCCAGACCAAGAGCAATTAAAATATCCGTAGCAGTTTTTCTTGCATCATTCTCTGGAACATCAATGATTTCCATAGGCAACATTACATTTTGTAAGGCAGTTAAAGTTGGTAGTAAATTAAATTGTTGAAAAATAAATCCGATTGTTTTTCCTCTCAAATATGCCAAATCAGATTCATTCATCTTGGAAATATCCTTTCCATCCAAATAAACGTAGCCAAAAGAAGGAAGATCCAGTGTACCAACAACATTCATGAGTGTAGATTTACCACTCCCGCTTGGACCAGTTATAGCGATGAATTCTCCTTTTTTTATTTTAAGGTTAATATCCCTTAAAACGACTAGAGGATCATTTTTTTTCATATCATACTTCCTCCAAACATCTGCTATAGAAATAACACAAGTATCTTTTTTCATCTTATTCTATATCCAGGAGATTTTTAATATATAAATAAAATGGACCTAAAATCCATAAATGTTTAAATAGCATTATCTTTCTATTTTTATATGTCAAGAATTCCAGAAATGATGGGAATGATGGGTTTTGGAGCGGAGATAATCTATGCATTCGTGATTATAATTTGCTGTCTAATGATTTATCTAGGAACAAAAGAACTTTACAAATTAAGTGCACATGAAGGAATAAAATATTTTAGAATTTCTTTTTTATTATTTGCTCTAGCTTTTTTCTTTAGGTCATTTATTAAACTAGCTTTTTTAATAGTAAAAGATCCAAGAATATTTATTCTACCTCCAGATATATTCCAATCATTAACTACTATCCTATTCATTTACTTTAGTACAATCGCTATATTTTATTTAATTTATAGCATGCTTTGGAAAAAGCTTAGAAAATTCCCAAGAGCAATTTATCTCATGCATTTGCTTGCATTCATAACCGCATTAATAATTATACTTTCCAAAAATATTTTAGTGTATTTTTTCATTAACATTGCTCTACTTTTATTTATCATCATTACAATAACTATAATTCATAGAAATGAAAAGAAAAATCTATTAAAAGTTATTTATGTTTTATTATCAATCTTCTTATTTTTGAATATAATTGATATTCTTATACCAAAATTTTTAGAAGTATTTCAATTATTAATTTATTTAGCTTCGATAAGCATATTTTTATGGATTTTACATAAAGTTTTGACCAAGGCAGGTTCTAATTAAAATGCAAAAAAGAAGTAGATTAGAAATAATAAGGGATATTTTAAAAATCATTCAAGAAAATCACAATTCAATAAAAATAACTCCCCTTATACGAAAATCAAATTTATCCTCCCAAAGATTTTTAGAATATTTTAATGATTTAGAGAAGAAAGCATTTGTAGTAAGAACAATTAACCATGTTAAAATAACTGAAAAGGGATTTAAGTATCTTGAAAAATACAAAAATATAATTGAATTTGTAGAAGAATTCGATTTGTAAAAGAAACACGCCCCTGCCTATTCGACCCCGCACTTCACTTATAAAAAATTTCTTCCATGCAAAGTCTCAATTTGAACTTTCCTCATTCAAATCTTAAAATAAGGAACGCCCCTGCCGAGATTTGAACTCGGGTTACTGCCGTTCTCCAAGTGCAGAAATCTCTGCATTCAGATTATTTGAATCTTTAATTCGAAAGAGTGGTTTGTGTTGAGACACTAGACCTGATACTCTCATCGAGTGTGGATCACCCCTCCTTATGAGAGGGCAGCGTACTTGGCCACTATACTACGGGGGCCTCAATATTTGCCCAGTAGTATGAACTAACCGTTCCGAAAAGGAGGTTGAGCTTCAAGGAAACTTGGTTCCTTACAGTATACTACGGGGGCTCAATATACATTTAAATCAGAACACAGAACTTAAAAAACTATTGTTTAGGATGCACCTGTAGTCCTAACTGGAGGAGGAGTGGGAGGGGGAGTTGGTGCAGGAACAACAGTTTTATTTGGAACCACGCTAGAATTTTTTGTTAGATTCTGTTGTTCTACCTTTGGCTTTTCAGAAGAATTAACACTAGCTTGAGAATTATTATCAACCTTAGATTTTGAGGTTAAACCAAATCCTAGAATACCAACTAGCAAAATAACAAATAATACCAAAGCAATTGCAGTTAGTAATTTAGTTTTCATTTTATATTAAAATTTTCAAAGTAAATGTCCTTTTCTTTAATTTGATTTTTTTTGAATTCAAAAGCTAAAGATTTCATCATAGCAGGAGGACCACATAATAGAATATCCTTCTTAGGAATATCAACACCGGCCTTGGAAATTCCTTGAAAATTTATTCTTCCTTTCTCATCAGAGTTCCATTCAATTATTTTAATATTTTTATTTTTCTCAGCAATCTTATTCAATTCCTTGAGAAAGACCATTTCTTTTTTAGTTCCAGTACAATAATATAAATCAACTTTTTCAGAAAATCTAAGACTTCCCAGAACACTCAAAAAAGGAGTAATTCCAATTCCACCGGCCACAATAATTTTATCTTTTTTAGAATTCAAATTAAAAAATCCCCCATAGGGACCTTCAAGTCTAACCCTGGTTCCAATTTTTAATAACTCTAAATGAGAAGTATAATCTCCAAGACTCTTAATACCAAAAGTAATATTTTCTTTTTCAGGACTAGATAAAATGCTAAATGGATGCTGTTCATTGCCAAGCTCAGATTTATCCATTTGAACAAAAGCAAATTGCCCTGCATTAAATTTCATTTTTTTCCCAATAGGTTTCATTTCCAAAAGTGTAATCTTATCTCTCAGTTCAATTTTTACAATTCCATATTTATATCCTCCAAAATAAGGACGAATAAAAAGCCCATAAATATATGCCAATCCTCCGAGGATAGAAATAATAATTATATAAATTTTTAGAGCTGGATATCTTGAAATATCAGTGGTTATTAAGAAAATATGAAGAAGAGTAAATAGATAAACTGCCCCCATAAATTTATGAGACAATTTCCATCTTTGATATTTTAGCGCCATAAACATTGTAAAAACAATTAATAGTATCATTAAAACAAGTGCAATAATTCCAAAATTTACAGACCATGCTCCACTAGGCAACAGATAATTAGCAGCTTGCGCTACATTTGAAGGAACAAATTTTAAGACTAATAATAAAGGATGAAATAAAATAAGAATAAATGCAAAAATTCCAATTAAATGATGCTGAGAATACATCCTGTCTAATCCTCCAGATAATCTTTCTAGAAATTTAGAACGAGTCATTAGAACAAAACTTAATGAAAAAAGAACCATCCCGATTAATCCAAAAAGTTGTCCAAGACTATGCGTTGCAATGCCATAGCTAGAAAAAGTAGGAGTATAATCTCGCACAACTAACCAAATAAAAAAAGTAAGCAATGACAATGCTAGAGCCAACATTAACCCGAAATTAAATTTGCTTTTCATTGTTAATATAGGACATAAAATTATTATAATCCTTTTTATTTAATTCTGAATCAATAGTATAAACAGCATATTTTTTCATCTTGCTGATTATTTTTTCTCTTTCTTTTTTAGAAGATACAAAAACAACACTTGCGAATAAATCTGCCTCAAGTAAAGTTTTTGCTACAACAGTTACAGAAATTAAATCTTTTTTATTAAGAATATGGCTTTGAGAATAATCTTCCCAGAATTGGTTATAATCACCAGAAGTTGCAATAGCACGATTTTTAATTCTTAAAACAAAAGGAATCTTTACTCCTTCTCTCGGAGACATTATTCCAACTCTCTCAGCATATTTTCCATAGCATAACAAATCCCCCCTCAAATCAATAAAAAAAGATTTTACTCCTGCTTTTTTTAAAAAATATGAAATTCTATCTCCAATATATCCCTTTGCAACACTTCCAAGATCAATCATTGCATCTGAAGAATTCAAAATAACTTTTTTACCTTTAATTAGAATATCTCTATAGGAACAATTTATTCTAGACAAATTTTTTCCTTGCTTCCTTTCTAAAATGTTCTTACCCAGAGAGATATCATAAGCTCCTCTGCTTATCTTACAATATTCAAGTGATTTTTTTAAAACTTCTAAAAGTTCTGGAGAAACATCCTTCTTACGATGTTTATTCAAGAGAGATAGTTCACTATAATCATCAAAGAAATTGAATATTTTAACAAGTCTTACTAATTCTTTGAAAACATCTTCCGAGATAATATCCGAAATTTCCTTTTCCAAATTGTAGAGAACTAGTTTTACATTTCCTCCCATTATTTCATATACATATTCATTAGATTTCATTATAATTAGTATCCTTCTTCATTAAAAGAATTATTCTTTTTTTTCCTTTTTAGAAAATATTCTAGCCAGATGATAAACAGATCCAAAAACAATAATTCCAGGTAAAAGTGCTAAACCCAATCCTGGAATAAGTAAGCTCGTTCCAATAGCTCCAACAGTTCCAGCACCAACTGTCTCAAGTACTTTTACTGCAGCGGGAACACTTTGCTCAACATTTCTTTGAAGAGCATCAATCTGCATCACCATCTTACCTTTTTTAAGAATTTTAACTTTTTTATCCTCTTCAGATACAATTACTACAAGATTATCTCCAATAGCAGCACTAAACGCAGCACTATGTCTAGTACCAAAATCTTTCAGAGTTTTTTTAGATTTAATCATTACTCCATAGGCTTCAACAAAACCATTACAATCAATGATTACAGCACCATCCATAAGTGCGAGAGATTCAAGAAGTTTCAAATTTTCAACTGCCCTAAATGGAGGAACAGACTGATTAATTAATGGTTTATATTCCACCTTACCAACTACAAAGAGAGCTCCTTCTCCACGTTTAGCAACTCTAAGTGCAACCTGAATTAAAGCTTCTTCAATTTTCTTAGTCGCACATTGAATAGGTTTTTTAGATTTTTTATTGAGTTTCATAAAAAGTCAAGATAATTTAGAGTTATAAATTTAACGAATTACAGATTCATACTTTAAATTTCGGAACATTCCCCACGATAATAAGCCCATTCTTCACATTCGCTTCCATTCTTAAAAATACAATAACCAACCTGCCCTCCATCCTCGGAAGTTCTAATATCTAATCTTCCCCCATTAACAAGACAGTTGCTAGATGCAGGATTAGCAATTTGAGAGTTAATTTCCGTAGAATCCATTAATAGTTTATCTAAAACATTTATTTCGTTTAATAATTTTAAAACTCCAGCAAAAATAAGAAGAATAATGAGCAATGTCAAAAATGCAACTAAAACTTTTTCTGTGTTTTTCATATACAAGTAAGGAATAGGATATTTTTAAATTTAACAATTTAACAAATTAGTGAAGCTTAAAAAGTGAAAGATTTTAGTTTTATTATATACTAAAGCCCCATAGTACAGCGGTCAAGTACGCGAGCCTCTGAAGCTTGCAACCCAGGTTCGAATCCTGGTGGGGCTATGTTCAAAGGCCTAAAATGAAACTAGAAAATATATTCAAACAACCAAAGCCAATAATAGGCATGATTCATTTGGCTGGAGAAACTTCTAATCAGAAGTTGAAAAGAGCACTAGAAGAATTAGAAATTTATGAACAAGAAGGAATTGATGGAGCGATAATTGAAGATTATCACGGAGATATTATAGATGTGGAAAATGTTTTAAGAGCTTCTCAAAATAAAACAAACAATCTAATTTTAGGTGTTAATGTTCTAAGAAATCCCTATCTTGCATTTGAATTAGCAAATGACTATGGTGCGAAGTTTGTCCAGTTTGATAGTGTGCAAGCACCAAACATAAATATAAACATTTACAATCAACTAAGAGAAAAATTTCCAAACATTGCTGTTCTTGGAGGAATTGGATTTAAGTATATCCCTCCGACAGGAAATTCATTAGAAGTAGATTTAGAAGAAGGAAAATCAAGATGCGATGCAATTGTAACTACAGGAACCGGTACCGGAATTGAAACTCCCTTAAATAAATTAAAAGAATACAAAAATATACTAAAAGATTTTCCTTTGATTGTAGGAGCAAGAGTTAATGGAAATAATGCATACTTTCAATTAAGAATTGCGGATGGAGCTATTATTGGAAGCTATTTTAAAAAAAATAACAATACCAATTTACCCATTGATAAATCCAAGGTACAACAAATAATTGGCATGAGAAAATATGCTCTAAAAATGTCACATTAATAATATCTTTCTTTCTTTTTTCTCTTTCTAATCTTCACAATTATCCAAAGAATAACCCCTAATCCAATTAAAACAAAAATAATAATACCAACAGGACTTGCTACAGCATTACCAAGAACAGCAAAACCAGTAATGCCTTTAGCATTAACAGCAGTATTATTTTTCAAATTTTCTTTATTAATCGCATTATTTACTGAAGAATTTAAAAGTGTTAGAATTCCACATGTTTGACTTTCCAAAGGAACAATCCCTAGAGGCTCACAAGCATTTGCAGAATAATTACAAACTCTAGTTTGTTGATTATTAACACAAGAACTCCAAGAAGTGCAAACCCATTTAGTTGTACAAAGTCCACTTCCTCCTCCGCCTCCACCACCAGAACTTCCTCCACCAGAATCTCCTCCAGAAGAAGTAAGACTATAAGCTCCAAATTTAGTAAAATGATAAGTCCAGATAATTAAATCAGTTCCATCATCAATATAACATTCACGAGATGCCAAACTCCCAGAAGAATTTGAAGTTGCATCACTACATAAAGAAATTGCATAAGTTCCAG
Source organism: uncultured archaeon (assembly GCA_903831045.1). GTDB lineage: Archaea > Nanobdellota > Nanobdellia > Pacearchaeales > GW2011-AR1 > GW2011-AR1. Next base: position 41,165 of record CAIKWG010000005.1, read on the forward strand.
TTGAATCAGACCACAATGCTTTCTTTCCAGTCATTTTTCCTAGAGTAACCTTAACTGCCTTACTAAAATTTAATCTTTGAGTGGAACCAAGTTCAATAACAGTTTCAACTGTTCCCAGATCACTAGCCAGAGTGGTTATCTTAGGTAATTCTAAAAATCCGTTCCATGTTGAATTTCCAGAAATAACAGTTCCATAAAATATTACTGCAGTATAATTATTCGTTGGAGTTTCTCTTTCAAGAATAATATCTCCGATTAAAGAACTTATATTATTTTGAGTTCCATTAGTCATAATTGCAGACATATCTAAATTAATTGTTTTATTAGAAGCAATAGTGGAATTGATAATAATCTTTTCAACAGAAGAACATCCCTCATTCAAAAGAATATCCGAAGTATCAGCCCAAACAGTTAAATTCTCTTCTTTAGCACATTGCTGTGTTGAATTTAAAACATTAATTATCACTGTTGCATTCACAGTTCCATTTTTAGCACTAATTAAAGCAGTTCCAGCAGCAATAGCACTAACAAGCCCAGTTGTACTATTAACACTAGCAACGGATGAATCATTTGTAGTATAATCAATTGTAACATTAATAGAATCATCAAATTGATCAAGACTTGTAACATTCAATTGTAAGTCATGTCCAGCAGTAATTGTAGAAGTATTAGGAGAAATACTCATTGTTTTTAAAAAAGATGCGATATTTGAAGTTAATCCAGCTCTTCCAAGTTTCCATTGAATCCAATCAGAGCTACCAATGTCTGCATTATCTGAACCAAGAAAATATATTTGATAATTTCTTCCACTTTTAACCACCGACGGCATCCATACACTTTTATCTCTCCAGGCTACTCCCTCAGAAGTTGTGAATAAAGTTTGCACACGAGTCCAACTAATCCCATCTGTAGAATTTGCATAACCTATTCCATTCAAAGCCTGATATGTTGTATCATTACCTCCAGAATAAAATGCTTCCCAATCTGTTGGACTATTCTTAATAACTTTGAACCATCCTATATGTTGATTATCAAACGATACTCCATCTAAAGTTCCTGCAAAAATAGGGGTTGCATAACCAACAGAAGTTGGATCATAACCCGTCCAGTTATAACCGTTAGCTGAAAAAGCCATAACAACTAGTTCATTTGATGAATATGGAGTAGCTTCCCATTGAACATTTGCGTATATTCTAAATTTCCAGTCTGTTCCACTGTTAGATGCTTCAGAATTATATACAACATCTGCAATACCATAATTTACTCCGGTAAGAGCACTAAACACAGAGGGCCCGAATTGACTAACAGCTATATGATTATACCAATTAATTCCATCTGGAGATTCTGCATATCTCCATCCTTCTATGCTATGACCATCTAATCCCTGATACCAGATACGATAATTCATTGTAAGTGCACTTGGATTTGCACCTTGATTTGCTCCGGTAAATCCAATCTCATAATATTTTACATTTGAATGATATTGTGCATCAGAAATTATTGGATTATTATCATATTCTGCCCAAATTATACCATCAGAAGATTGAGCCAGATTAATAGATGCAAAATCATTACCTGCATAATATAATTTATAATTTAAATTATCTTTAATCACATAGGCTTGATCAGGAAGAAGTGTAGAAAATACTGGAGACGAAGATTCATTGAGAGTGAAATGTTCAACTACTGGAACTGAGGTTGACATACCCACAGAATAATTTCCAGTAGAATCTCTTCCCTGAAAATACATTCTCCATAGTCCATCATCATCCATTATATAACCATTATAGGTTCTATCAGTTCTCCATGAAACCCCATCGTCTCGATTAAATACTGGATTTGTACTATACTTTGTAAAATTTATTCCATTATGAGAATATGCCATACCTATTGCTTGATTATTATCTGTTGCTCCTGCACTATAAGTCATAATATAATTATTTCCTGATTTGAAAACATAAGGACTTATAGCTCCAGCACTACTTTCCCAAGATTGAGGATTATTAACAGACAATATATCCTGTGCAACTCCCGTCCAATTAATTCCATTAGTTGAAGTATAATATTGAATTATGGCATTGCCTTGGTCTCCATAACCTTTCCAAGTATTATTACCTTCGTATAAAACAGACAATCTATAAAATGCACCAGGCCAAGGATATGTGTTCACTCCAGTTGTGCTTGCAACAAATGTCCAATTTATTCCATTATCAGAAACTGCAATCTTTGGATTTTCAACCCAACCGTCTGCAGCATCAGTATAATAAGCCACTAATTTTTGAGAATAATAATTTTCACCAAGAGTCCATCCATCAGAATTATAGTACACAGTAAATTTATATGGCTGACTTGCAGTTGTTCCACTAACTATTATTCCAGGAAATTGTGCATCATTAAAATCAGCATATGTACTATTGGTATATCTAGCATTCTCACCATCTCCATACCACATGTTATACATTCCATCAATTTTAATTACATAAGGCTGATAGGCACGATCTACTCCCGACGTAGGTCCACCAAATAAAGGATTGCCAGCAGCTTCTGTAAAATTAAATGAGAGCACATCCGATGCAACAATATGAGAATTAAAAATAATACTTACAAGAATAATAACTCCTACAAATACATTTAAGATTATATTTTTTTTTAGTCCAACTATACCTCTATTTTCAACTTGATTTACCATCTTTTTCCTCTTCCTTTAAAAAATAGAAGATAATGAAGAGTATATATATTTTTGCTGTTTACAAAAGTGGTTAAAAAATTAATAATTTCTTACTTTTTGCTTTTTTTACTTTTCTTTTTCTTAGAAACCTTAACAATTATCCATATAATAATTCCCAACCCAATTAGAACGAAGATTACGATACCTACTGGACTTGCTACAGCATTACCAATTACTGCAAAACCAGTAATTCCTCTTATATTGGATTCTGAATGTTCTGTTGCAGGTAAGTCTTCTGCTACAGGATTTACTATGTTCTCTGCAAGAATACAAGTTTGATTTTCAAGAGGCTTAACTGTTGTTGGTTTACAGCTAGTTAAAGAATAATTACATGTTCTGGTTTGAACTCCGTCTACACAAGAATTCCAATTAGTACAATTCCATTTAGTTGTACAAAGTCCTCCTCCGCCTCCACCACCAGAACTTCCTCCGCTAGAACCTCCTCCAGAAGAAGTTGGAGTATAAGCTCCGAATTTAGTAAAATGATAAGTCCAAATAATTAAATTAGCTCCATCATCGAGATAACATTCTCCAGAAGCCAAACTTCCAGAAGAAGTGGAGGTTGCATCACTACATAAACCAATCGAATATGTTCCGGTTGAATCAGACCACAATGCTTTCTTTCCAGTCATTCCTCCAAGAACAACTTTAACAGCATCACTAAAGTTTAATCTTTGAGAAGAACCCATTTGAATAACAGTATTAACTGTTCCTAAATCACTTGTAAGAGTGCTAACTTGAGGTAATTCTAAAACTCCATCCCAAGTTGAATTTCCAGAAATTACAGTTCCAGAAAAGATTGTAGCAGTATAATTTACAGAAGTTGTTTGTCTTTCAAGAATCATGTCACCTCCAACACTCACATTTGAGCTAGATAAAAGTGCAGACATATCTAAATTAATTTCTTTATCAGAAGCGATAGTTGAAGGAATGATTATCTTTTCAACTGCACTACTTCCACTATTAAAGACAATATCAGAAGTATTTGCTCCAACAGTTACATTTTCATCCTGAGCGTATTGTTGATCAGATTCAATGATAGTTAAAACAATATTAGCAGTCTGGGAATTTCCAGCAGCATCAGTTGCAATGATTATTAATGTGTGGGAACCAATTGAAAGAGCAGTTGCATTTGCAATAAATCCTTGAGAAGTTATGTTAAAATTAGGATTGGCATTAATAGATAATGTTACACTCTCACTAACATCAATTAAATCATATGATAAACTTTGATTATTATAAGCAGTTAGATTATTCGCTTTTGTAAAACTCGGAGCTGTTTTATCAATATTAGTAATAGTTACAGTTGTTGAATTAGAATTCCCAGCAGCATCAGTTGCTGTGAATGTAAAATTTCCGTTTGTTGTAAAAGTATGAGATGCTGCATTTAATGTTCCTTCATTTGTTGTAGCAGTCACAGTTATACTTTGATTTGTAGGATTACGATTATAACTTCCAATGGTGATTGTTGGAGCTGTTTTATCAACAGTTAAATGCAGTTCTGTATTCTCTCCGGAAGTAAAAGTAGAATTTTCATTTGAGTTAATTCCATCAATTTTAAAAGAAACAACTTTTCCATTGTCAGAACTTGTCCCAGAAACACTTATCACATAAGAAGAACCATTTACCAAAGCAGAAGCAACATAAATTCCATTAAGATAAGCAGAAACATTTGCCCCTTCAGGAGCATTAACATTCCCTTCACTTTGAATTAATTGAACATTTCCATGAAACATATGGGGCATAGACGGAGTCCCCCCCAAAATCAAAGCAAAATTAAAAATTATTAAAATTCCAAATAGAACATAGAGTTTTTGATGTTTTTCCATTGTATATTTTAGTGTTTATTATTTTTAAAACCTTTTGATTTTTTTCTCTTAAGAGAAACCACCAAAAGAATCACCAAAATAAGAATTATTAGAATAATCCAATAAATCCAATTACTTTTTGTTTTTTTAATACTTAGATTAGTTTCAACTATATTGCCAGATTTAAATTCAAAAGATTGATTAGTAAATATATTATCCACATAAAGAGAAATTTCTTTTCCTTCTCCTTCAGAACTTGCAATAGTCAGGATATAAATTCCTTCTTCAGTAAGGGTATATTCTTTAATTGTAAAATTATCTATTTTAGCACTTACAAGAGTTCCAGTCGGAGCAAGTTTTTCATTAATAGAAACTTGACCTTGAATGATGGTTGGAAGTCCAGGCATATCTGCAGCATAAACTAAACTAGTAAAACAAATTAAAGTTAAAATCAAAAGAGGAAAGAATTTCATTTTAAGCTCCTGAAGCATAAACTCCAGATTCTTTCATGAAAACCCAATAACCATAACCAGGTTTCATTGTAGTAAATTCTTTAACTCCAGCTACACTATAAGTTTTCCATTCTGAAGTGGCTGTATTAAATTCTAATACAAAGGAGTATTTTCCATCTACAGCACTTAAGGCATTAGATACAGTTGAAGTTATCTCAGTTCCATGGCCAATTAAATTCCATCCTACAGCTAAATCTTGCGAAGGTGGAACTGGAGGAACTCCAGAACCAATTGTTTCATAAGTTAAGCTTAATGTTTTATCCACAGACGGTTTAACCCAATATCCCTTAAGAGGATCAATAGTAGACAATGTTCCAGAACCTAGATATTTGTATACCCAATCTTCTATACTGGCATCATAATAATAAATTAAATCATTAGTACTAAATAAACTTCCAACATTTGAATTAGCCAAAGTCTTTGGAACAGAAATTAAATTCCATTTTCCACCAGTCAAAACTATTTGATCATCAAATGTAGGAGCATTAATAGTAATACTTAAAGTTTTAGAAGTTGTTCCTTTTGATGCAGTAATAGTAGCTGTATCTTCAGTTCCATCTGAAGGTCCTGTTAATACAACAACTGCTTGACCATTAACATTTGTTGTTGCACTCATAGTTGTTGCCCCATTGCTAAATAATCCTTTAGTTGTTGCAAAAGAAATTGTTTCTCCAGCAGAAGCAATATCATTTCCATTGACATCTTGCATTTGGGCTGTAATGGTTGTAGTATCTGCTCCATCTGCATCAACAGAAGAAGGATTTGAACTTAATGCAATTGCTCCAAAAGAACCTGCACTAAATGTAACGTTTATTGTTTGAACTACTCCATAACTTGAAAAACTAATTACAGCAACTCCAGTAGTTGCGGCAGAAGTTAATGTAACTTGAATTTGACCGCTTGATGTTGTTCCACTTAAATCACTTAATGAACCTTGAGTAGTTGACATCTCAACCATTGTTCCATCTGCCATTAGATTATTTGCTCCATCTCTCAATGTAGCAGTAAGAGTTGCAGTACTTGCTCCATCTGCAGCAATCTTTGTCTTAGTTGTAGATAAACTGATTGCATGAGTTTCTAAAAATCCAATTTTAACTGAATCATTAATTATTCCACTATTAGCAGTTCCATCAGTCGCAACAACATAACAATTCCAAAAATCATCTTTTGTAGTAAGAGATTCTGAAACAGTGTTTGTAGTTAATCCAACTTGTTCAACATTATTTTTATACCATTTGTAAACATAAGTCAGACTATCTGAATCAGCGTCTGTGCTTCCACTTGCAGTACAAGTCAAATTATCAACTGAGTAAGGATTATTCGGAGTAACATCAACTGTAGGATTTGCTGGAATAGTATTTCCAATTGTAACAGTTGAAGAAGTCTGAGTTTCTCCAGCATTTGTTCCATCACTTGGAGTTACAGTAAAGTACCAAACATCTCCTTTAGTAGTTGCACTTGCTAAAACAGTTGAACCAGTTATCCCACTATCAATATCATTTTTGTACCATTTTATCACAGTTCCAGAATTTGCATCACTGTCTGCATCTGCATAAGTATAACTTGCTGTTAAATCATTGGTAGTTAATGGTGATGAAGGTGTTAAAGATAAACTGCTTGCAACAGGAGCTGTGTTGGAAATAGTCACAGAACTTTCTGTATAAGCTCCAGCTTCTCTTCCATCTCCAGGAGTAACTCTACATTTCCAAACTTCTCCTTTAGCAGTATTAGTTGCTAAAACAGTATTTGTTGTTAATGAAGTTTGATTATCTTCACCCTTAAACCACGAATAAGAATAAACTACGCTATCTAAATCAGCATCTGTGCTTCCACCAACATTACAAGTTAAATCATTTGTAGTATAAGCAGTTGTAGGACTAACAGTCACAGCTGGAGAATTAGGCAATTGATTAATATTAATTGTTTTACTAATAATAGTTTGTGAATTGCCTGCAGCATCAGTTGAAAAATATCTTAAATAATTAACTCCTCTTGTGCTGAATGAAATTCCAGTTACATAATCAGTTGTAGGAGTACAAGTATTAACATTATCCATACAATATTTTGTTGAAGCAACTCCAACTACATCTGAAGGACTAATAGTTACAGTATATCCTGGAAGCTGAATTGCAGTTACAGAATTATCTGAAGTTGTCGGTGCAGTTATATCTTGAACAGTAATTGTAAATGTTTCTGGAGTTGCTGCATTACTATGAGCATCTGTTTTTGAACAAGTAACAGTAGTTATTCCAAGTGCAAAAGTATCTCCAGAATCTCTATTACACGTTGTATTAATATTTCCGTCTACAACATCACGAGATAGAGGAGTAGCAAATGTTGCAACAGCTCCGGATGAACTTGTTGCTTCTAAAGTTATATCTGCAACGTTATCAATTGTTGGAGCAGTTCTATCTTGAACAGTTATTGTAAATGTTTCTGAAGTTGCGGCATTTCCTGCAGCATCTGTTTTTGAACAAGTAACAGTAGTTATTCCAAGTGCAAAAGTATCTCCAGAATCTCTATTACACGTTGCATTAATATTTCCGTCTACAACATCACGAGATAGAGGAGTAGCAAATGTTGCAATAGCACCTGATGAACTTGTAGCTTCTAAAGTTATATCTACAACATTATCAATTGTGGGTTTAGTTGTATCACTAACAGTAATTGTAAATGTTTCTGGAGTTGCTATATTTCCAGCAACATCTGTTTTTGAACAAGTCACAGTAGTTACTCCAATAGCAAATGTTGAACCTGAAGTTGCATCACAAGTCGACGCAATATCTCCATCTACAACATCACGAGATAGAGGAGTAGCAAATGTTGCAATAGCACCTGATGAACTTGTTGCTTCTAAGGTTATATCTACAACATTATCAATTGTGGGTTTAGTTGTATCTATTCCAGCAATTGCGTTTGATAGTTTATATTCAATATTTCCAGCAACATCAGTTGATCTATAACAAACATTTTTAGTATTATCATCTTGTGAAGTAAAAGTTGTACTTGAATAAGCTTCAAAAGTTAATGAAATATCACAAGTATTCACTCCAGCAGCATTAACAAACATTGTAAGAGTACCATCTCCCCCATCTGCAGTAATAGTTTTACTTTGCGCAGAAGAAGTATCTGGATTAATTATTGTAATTGTAGGTTTCGTTGTATCTATTCCAGCAATTGCATCCGATAATTTATATGCAATATTTCCAACAGCATCAGTCGATCTATAACAAACAGTTTTAGTATTATCATCTTGTGAAGTAAAAGTTGTACTTGAATAAGCTTCAAAAGTTAATGAAATATCACAAGTATTCACTCCAGCAGCATTAACAAACATTGTAAGAGTACCATCTCCCCCATCTGCAATTATTGTTTTAGTTTGAGCAGAACTAGTAGTAGGATTTGTAATTGTTATTGTTGGAGCAGTTCTATCAATTCCTGCAATTGCATTTGATAAAGAATATGCAATATTTCCTGCAACATCAATTGATCTATAACAAACCTTTTTACCATTGTCAGATTCTGAACTAAAAGTATTAGAGTCATAAGCAACATAAGTTAAGGTTCCATCGCAAATAACACCAGTAGTAATAGACATAGTTAAAGTTCCATCTTCACCAGTTGCTGTTATTGTTTTGCTTTGAGCAGCATTAGTATTTGGATTTGTAATAGTAATGACTGGTGCAGTATTATCAATAGTTAATGAAGTTACTCCAGTTGCAGCAGAATTAGCATTTCCAGAAACATCGCTAGCAACAATTGAAATTGCTTGAGCTCCATTATTTCCAGACGGAACATTCCATGAATAAGTCCAAACCGTATTACTAACCATAGTCATATCAACAGTAGTAACAAGAGCCCCAATTGTAATTTTAGGTTTAGTAGCTTCATTAATTCCCGAACCTGTTTCAGTAAAAGTAGCAGTAATAATAACAGTATCTGCATCTCTTACAATTGTATCTGCATGATCATTTGATAAAATAACTGTCGGCACAGTTGTATCAACATTCATATTTGAGTTATATGCCCAAGGAGTGTAATCTACATTAGTTGAAACAGTATCACATCCAGAAGTTCCAGGTCCAGTTGGACATCCCCAATAATTATTTGTTGCATTAAAAGTTCCGTATGAAGAAGCATGTCTTGCACCAATTCCATCATTACCAGAGATTATATTATTATGTGCATTAGCAATAGGAGTTTCAGTTCCAGTAGCATATCCTACATTAATTCCATAATAATTATCATTAAGAGTGTTATCTAAAATTGTTGCCCGAGAATTTAATAAAACAATTATTCCTGCAGAATTAGAACCATCTACAGTTGCAACTCCAAGATTATTTGTAATTGTACTACCAGTTATTGTTACAACAGCACCATTAGTAACTTCAACACCGTAATCTAACCAATTTCCAACTCCCTTTCCAGTATAAGTATTATTAGAATAAATACCCGTAGTTCCAGCACCCCAATAAGCGATTCCTTCTCGACCAATATTATCAAAGCTTGAATCACTTACGTTAACATCTCCAATCATACCAAAAGCATAAATTGCAAAACCAGCATAATCTGGACCAGAAGGATTATATTGTAAATTTGTAAAATAAACATCTTGGATTGTTCCAGTACCTTTATGTCTAATACCATGAAAAATTTTATACCCTGTTCCATCAAGAGTAACTTTACTCAAATTAAATGCAATTCCAGAATTAACAACCCACCAACCTTTTGCATCTCCAGAACTTCCTGTATCTTGATTAGTTTTAATTATAGTTGTGGCTCTATCTGCACCAACAATATTTAGATTTTTACTAATAACTATTTGCCCTACTTCTGTATAAGTTCCAGCACTTACTTCAATTGTATCTCCAGCAGTTGCAGCATTAATTGCAGCTTGAATTGTAGTAAAATCTTTTCCACTTGCACCAACAGTTAATTTATTATCTGAATCATAAATAGCTCCATCTGAGTTTACAGTTGATTGAATATTTTCAGAATTATCTTTTACTTTCACATAAATTGTTTTTGCTCCATCACTAGCAACACATCCAGCTCCAGTTACAATATTAAATGAATCATAACTTGTTGACCATGCAACCCAATCACTCCAAGAAGAACTATCACAACTGAATTGCATAAGATTTGGAGTAACTGCTCCAGCAGTTAATGTTAAGACAGGAGTTGAATCTTTTGTGACAACATTTCCGCTATCAACAGAGATTGTAACTGCACTAGGAGTAATTGTATCAACTGCAAAAGTTTGAGCGTTTGTATTATCATTCATAATATTTCCAGTATTATCTCTTGCATTCTTCACACTGATGGTTCCAATTGCTTCTTCATTATTATCCGTAATAGTAACACTTCCAACCCAAGTTGTTCCAGTGTAAGATGTTTGACTGATAGTATATGCTCCAGAAAGTCCAGTAATTTCAACGAGAGGAGAAACAGCATTATTCATTCCAGTTCCTGTTTCAACAAAATTCACAGTAACAGTTAAAGCTCCATTAGCGTCATTTACCGCAGAAGGACTAACAACAACTGAACCAACAGTTGGTTTAATTGTATCTAAAACAATATTAGAAGTTGTAGTTCTGGAATTTCCAGCTAAATCTGTAGCAACAACAGTGATAGTATTAGAACCTTCAGATAAATGAAGATTAGAATAAGAATAAGTTCCACCTACAATAGTTGCAACATTGTTGTTTACAGTAATTGTATTAAGATTTGTTTCAGTAAATGTTCCAGATATTGTTTGAGCAGTAATACTTGTAGGAGTTGTAACAGTATTTAATCCGATAGCGGGTAAAGTGTTATCAATGGTAAAAAAATTATTTGAAATAGAATAAATATCTGAATCCGAAGTAGCACGAATTTTAATACGATAGTTTGATGTATCTGTCTTTCCATTTGTGCTCCAAGAATAAGTACCTAAACTACAAGCAACATTGGAAGCAATAAGGATAGTTGTACCAGGATTCCAAGTGCCAAGGGTTCCTCCTTGACCATAATAAAGATTTACAGTTTCTCCTTCAACGCAATCAGTAGAATCCCATGTAACACTTTGAGTTCCACTTAAATATTCTCCACCATTAGGAGAAGTCACTGTAACACTGCTTAAAGCAGAAACACTAAATGAGAAAAATATAACAAACAAAACAGTTAACACAGGTAAGAAATTCTTTGCTCTTTTATCTAACATAATTTTAACCATTACAAAAGCAATACAACTTACTCTATTTAAACACTTTTGTTCTATAAGATATATTATTTAATATACATTTAAAAAAATATCGTCGCTATTTTAACATAAAATTCAATAAAAATTTCTCACTCCCAAACAATTCTTGCATCAACAATAAAACCTCTAGAATCCTGAACCATCAAAGGATTAATATCCATTTCTTTTATCTTTGGATATTTTTTAACAAGCTCATTAACTTTCAAAATGATATTCTCAATAATTACAACATCTCGCATTGGTAAAGCTCTAGCAGCATGAACTTCATGAATCATTTTTCTAATATCTCCTATATTAATAGGAGCAACACGAAAAGTCATATCTTTCTTTTTCTCAACATCTGTTCCTCCAGACCCAAAACCAATAACCAATCCAAAGTCATGAGTTCTTTTAACTCCAATGATAAATTCAGAACCAGCAACTTGTTTTTGAATTACAACTCCTTGAGCTCCAGGAATTTTTCTTAGCTTCATAAAATAATGCAAAGCATCAGAATAGGTTTTAACTCCTATCTGAACTCCACCAATTCTAGTTTTATGTATAATCTCTCTTCCAGCAGCTTTCATAACAACTGGAAAACCCAAATCCACAAGCATTTGTCTTAAACCTTGGATTGTAGAAACAAATCCTCCTTTAACAACGACAAAACCCTCACTTCTTAAGAATTCTTCAGCTTCTTTTTCTGAAAATATTTTCATAATAGCTTAACATAAGTTATTTATATATACTTTTCGAATTATATTCATGAAAAAGAGGAGAGAAAAGGGTGAAACTAAAAGAGAAACCCTAATTGAAAATTTTCTAAATCCCAAAACAATTGCAGTTATAGGAGCATCAGAAAAACAAAACAAGGTAGGAACAGTTCTAATGCAGAAGTTAGAAAGTTTTAAAGGAACAGTCATTCCAATAAATCCATCCTCCTCAACAATTTTTTCAAAAGTTTCTTACAAAACAGTTCTGAACTATAAAGAAAAAATAGACTTAGCAATAATTGCAATTCCAGCAGAAGCAGTTCCAAAAGTTCTAAAACAATGTGGCAAAAAGAAAATAAAAGAAATCATAATTATCTCTGCAGGATTTAATGAAATTGGAAATGCTAAGTTACAAAAGAGTGTAGACAGAATAAAAGAAAAATACAAAATGAATATTCTGGGACCAAATTGTTTTGGAATTGTAAACCCAAAATTATCTTTAGACACAACCTTTGCAAACACAACCCCAAAAAAAGGAAATATTGCATTTATTAGCCAAAGTGGAGCTTTGTGGAGTTATATTGCAGATTTAAATTTAGGATTCTCTGGATTTGTAAGTCTGGGCAATATGTCAGATTTAGGATTTAATGAATTTTTAGAATATTACATTAAAGATAAATCAACAAAAAAGATAATCCTCTACATTGAAAAACTAAAGGAAGGAAGCAGATTCATCGAACTTTGCAAATCTACAAAAAAAGAGATTATTGTAATCAAAGCAGGAAAAACAGAACAAGGGAATAAAGCAGCAATAAGCCACACTGCCAGTTTAGCAACAGATTATGAAATATATTCTAAGGCATTCCTACAAGCAGGAGTAAGACAAGTTAACACTTTGGCCGAAGCACTGAACTTAGAAAGACCCAATATTATCCAAGAGCTTAAAGGAAAAAATCTCTTCATTATTACAAATGCTGGAGGAGCAGGAACGATTCTAACAGATCAGTTAGTAAGCCAAGGATTCAAAGTAGAGGGACCAAGAGATATTCTTGGAACTGCAACAGCCAGTGATTATAAAACAACTCTTAACAAAATAGAACAAGATTATCATAATATAATTATCATCCTAACTCCTCAAAGAATGTCAGAGCCAACAAAAACTGCACAGGAAATTGTGCGTTCACATTGGAAAGATAGAATAATAGCAGTTTTTCTTGGGGATAAATCAATCCAAGAAGCGAAAAGAATTCTAGAAACAAACGGAGTAAAAGTTTTTACTAATCTATAAAATGAAATCCTCAACAATAGTTCCAATAATGAACACCCTAAGCAAGATTTATGTTTCAACAGAAAAAACAACTCTGAACAGAATGCGAAAAGAAAAAAATGCATTTAAAATTTTAATCTCATGTCTTCTTTCACTTAGAGCCAGAGATGAAACCACAGACAGAATATCTGAAGCATTATTCAAAATTGCGGATACTCCTCAAGAAATCCTCAAAATTCCAACATCAAAATTAGAAAAGATTATTTTCTCAACAGGACATTACAAAAAGAAAACTCAAGTTTTAAAATCAGTTTCAAGAGAATTAATAGAAAGATTTAATTCAGAAGTTCCAAAAACAAAAGATGAACTACTTTCAATAAAAGGAATTGGCCCAAAAACAGCAAACATTGTTCTAGCATTTGCATTTGGACAACAGGTTATTCCAGTAGATGTGCATGTGCATGTTATTCCGAATAGATTAGGATGGATAAAAACAAAAACTCCCGAACAAACAGAAAAAGAGTTAGAAAAGATAATACCAAAAAAATACTGGGCAGATTTTAATGCAATTTTTGTTCAATTTGGAAGAGAAACTTGCATTACAATTTCTCCAAAGTGTAGTACTTGCCCAATCAAGGAGTTATGCCCACGAATAGGAATAAAGTACAGTAGATAAAAGATAGATTATTTTCTATTTTTTTTAACTTTATCAATTAGTAAAATAAACTCTCGCTTTTTCTTAGAAGACGTGCATCCGATAAGATTGTAAAATTTAGAATATTCATTAAAGCTGGTTATATTAAAATAATATCTAACCTTATCCATCTTAGTATATGCTCTAATTGGATTGGAATTAATACCACAATCTTTAAGCATTTTTATTACTGCTTCTAATATTTCTTTCCTATCTTGATGAAATCGAACGGTATAATTTTTAGAATTAACAGAACCTTCATCATCAAAAAATGCTCTAACTAAAGAAATTTTAAAATTAATATTTAATGTATTTATTTTTTCTGTTATTATTTTATTCCCTCCCTCTGCAAATTTACCACATAGTTCGTACAAAATATCTGCACATATTTTAGGATAAAATAATCCTACATTATGACCCTTAGGAATATCCTTAAAATTTATCACTCTTTTCAACCATTTAGTATGCCCATAATTGGGAACATCTTGAACCCAAATTCTAGGTTTTATTCCAAAGATATCTTCCATATATCCTGAAAATTCTTTTAATAATTCTTGATTTGAGTTAGAATAAAAAACAGAATGAAATCTTTTGTCTATAGATCCGTCCCCTAAGATGTGTCCGATAATAGAACCCAATTTATGATCAATTTTTATTGGAAAATTAGGATTTATCTCTCCATTTCGTATTCCTGCCTTAATGTAAATTAAATTTTCTTCTATTTTATGCCAAGTACAATCTGATAAATCAACCAGCTTTACAAGTTTCGCAAATGGGACTGTTCTATCTCCTTTCATCCATCCGTAAATAGTAGTAGCAGATTTTTTATTTTTATTAATTGGACAAGAAATTTTTTTAGCAAACAATTCATTTCTATGAGGTAAATTAGAATTTGATGCCTTTTTTAGTAATTCATTCAAGAAATTTAAATTTAATTTTACATGGGAGTTAGATAGAGCATTACTTAAATCTTCCAAGTAAACTAAATCTTCCATGTTTAGTTAAAAAGATTAAATTTTATATATTTTATTACTCATTTTCAAGGAATACCAGTCTCCCCCTTATGCTCTACATGCCCAATAAGCAAATATTACCCTAGAATAGATGTGAAGAGATTTAGGTGACCAAAACCTTTTTAAAACAAACTTCCATAAAAATTCTATGAAAAGAAGTTCTAGACGTTGGAAGAAGAAAAGACAAATGCGTTGGAAATGGCAAAGAAAAAAGCTTAGAAAGGAAAAGCATAAGCGTAAAATAAGAAGATCTAAGTAAGACTAGTCTAGAAAATATGTTTCTTTAAGGTAAAAATTAATACTATGACAAAAATAATCTGTTATGCTGGATGTGTAAGAGAATATACTATTTATTTGTATAATCCGCAATCAAAACAAGTTATTACAAGAAATGGTAAAGGAGAAATAGTAAGAGTTCATAATTTAATAGATTATAAAGAAAGATCATTAGAAAAATTAGATAAACTTTATTCAGCAGCCGGTATGCCCATAGAAATAGAAGAATCAAATTTTGAAGAGTTATGCGAAAAAGCAGATCAATTAAAGGATCTTCATAACGAAATCAATAATCTAGCAAAAAAGCTTTTCTCAATTAAAAAGTAAACATCCTTTCTAAGAACATAAATCTTTAAAAATAGAAATAATCTCCAGAAGTTATGAAAAAAATACCCTGTTATGCTGGAGCAATTCAAGCACTTTCGAGTTATCTTTATGACCCAGTTTCAAAGTCTGTAATTGAATTTGATGAATACGGAGGGGTATCAAAAGTAGAAAAAATTTGGATGCACCCCACTCAACTTTTTAATGACTTAGACGCAATGTATAGAAAACACGGAAAACCAAGAAG
Organism: uncultured archaeon; assembly: GCA_903831045.1. Classification (GTDB taxonomy): domain Archaea; phylum Nanobdellota; class Nanobdellia; order Pacearchaeales; family GW2011-AR1; genus GW2011-AR1. The sequence goes on from CAIKWG010000005.1 coordinate 56,967, forward strand.
CATAGAAGAGGATAAACTTAAGAATCTTTATCAAGAATTTGAGAAATTAGAAATTTCAAAAAGAACCGTGAATGGACTAGCAAAAAAACTTTTCTCAGAGATTAAATAAAATGGCAAAAATAACTTGTTATATGGGACAGATAGAAGCACTTGCTAAGTATATTTATAATCCTAACTCAATGAGAGCAGTCAGACTAGGAGAAAAAGGAGAGGTTTTAGACACTCAAGAAATATTACATCCAATGTTAGGAGCATTGTATAAAAGAGAAGGAAAAACTTTAGAAATTGAAGAAGAAGATTTCGATAACATCTATAATAAATTTACTCAAATGGAAAATCTTAAACGAGAAACAACCGGCTTAGTAAAAAAAATCTTATCTCAATTATAAAAAATGTCAAAACAAAGAAACCAGTACCTTCTTCTACAAACATTAAAAAAAATGTATAAGGGAACATGCATTGAAGAGTTAGTAAAAGATGCAAAATGCATTCAAGAGATTAATCCATTAGACATTGAAGAAGCAAGAATAAATTATTACCTCACAGATAAACTAGTAAAATTCTACATCAAAGAAACAATGGAAGAAGAAAAAGTTCCAAAATTATATCAATTTTTTAATTCCTGGCAAATTAGATGCAATTTATGTGCAGATTACCTTGCAGAAAACACAATTCAAGATTTAGAGAAAATAGAAATTTTTCCCTCTAACAAAAGAGCATATTCAGATATAAATCGATTAAAATTGAATCCCTGTAAATGATAGCACTACAAACTACACTTTCTAATATATATTTTATAAAATAACTATTACAATATATCTTTTAGAGAATATGAAATAATCTTTCACATTAAAATAGTACAACAATATTTATAAGGAAAATCTATCTATAAAAACTATGACAAGCGAGATATGGACAGAGAAATACAGGCCATCTCTTTTTTCTGAGGTTGTAGGTCAAGATGAAATTATAAAGAGAGTTCAAGGACTAGTAAATACTCTAAACATCCCACATTTGCTCTTTGCAGGACCAGCAGGAACAGGTAAATCCACTCTAGCATTAATTGTAGTAAAAGAACTTTTCAAAGATACATGGAAAGACAATTATTTAGAATTAAATGCATCCGATGAAAGAGGAATTAATATTGTAAGAGAGAAAGTAAAAACCTTCGCTAGAACAAAAGCTCTAGGTTCAGTTCCATTCAAAATAATCTTCCTAGATGAAGCAGACGCTCTAACAACAGAAGCTCAGCAAGCACTTAGAAGAACAATGGAGAATTATTCATCAACCTGTAGATTTATTCTATCTTGCAATTATTCAACAAAAGTAATTGACCCAATTCAATCAAGATGTGCTATTTTTAGATTTAAACTATTAGAAAAGAAAGATGTTGAAAAAGTAATGAACATTATTGCGGAAAAAGAAAAATTAACAATAACTCCAGAAGCGGTTGAAGAAATTTATGAAGCAAGTGAAGGAGATTGTAGAAGATGCATTAACCTTATACAAGCAACATCCTCAGTGTCTCCATCAATTTCAAAGGCTCTAGTTTCAACAATGGTTTCGGAAGCAAAACCAAAAGATATCAAAGTAGTTCTAGATTACGCACTTTCAGGAGATTTTGAAACAGCAAAAGAAAAATTATTGGATATTATGTTAAAGGAATCTATTTCTGGGCAAGATGTGATTAAAGCTATGCAAAAGGAAATATGGAATTTACAAGTAGAACCAGATATAAAAGTAAAACTTACAGAAAAGACTGGAGAAATTGAATTTAGAATTGTTGAAGGTTCTGACCCATTCATTCAACTTCAAGCTCTTCTAGCAAGTTTTGTTCTAGCAGGCTTAGGAAAACAATAGAGGTTTATTTCATGCAACACCTAAATATTGAATTAAAGGCAAGATGTGGTAATCCAAAAAGAATAAGACAATTTCTTTTAGAGAATAATGCAGAATACAAAGGTGAAGATCACCAGATAGACACCTACTATAACACTAATCACGGAAGACTAAAAATACGAAGAGGAAACATTGAAAATAATTTAATTTTTTATAAGCGTGATGACAATCCAGAGCAAAAAGAATCCCAGATAATTCTTGAAAACAATCCCTCAAAGGATTTAGAAAAAATTCTCGCACTAACAAACGGAATTTTAGTTAGAGTAGATAAGAGAAGAGAAATATATTTTATAGGGAATGTAAAATTTCATCTTGATCAGGTAGAACATCTTGGGTCGTTTATGGAAATAGAAGCAATAAGTGAGAATAATCAAATATCAAGAGAAGAATTAATTAGACAATTTAATTATTACAAGGAGCAGCTCAATATCAAGGATTTAGATTTAATTGATAAATCCTACAGCGATATGCTACTAGAATTATAATGACAAAAATAGAAACTGTATGCATCGTGCATCAACCCCCAAAAATATTACTAGGTATGAAAAAAGTAAGATTTGGAAGAGGAAAATATAATGGTTTTGGAGGAAAAGTAACTGAAGGAGAAACAATAGAACAAACCGCAAAAAGAGAAACTTTAGAAGAAGCAGGAATTGAGATTATCAATCCAGAAAAAATGGGAGAACTCCTATTCCAGTTTCAAACAGAAGAACCAGATCATTTAGTTCATATCTTTAGAACTGAAGAGTACAAAGGGATAATTAAAGAATCTGAAGAAATGAAACCCGAATGGTTTTATACAGAGAATATTCCCTATAAACAAATGTGGGCGGATGATGAATATTGGTTACCATTATTACTAGAAAAAAGAAAGTTTATAGGAAATTTTATTTTTAATAGAGATTTCCAAATAGCAGAGTATAAATTAAAAGAGATTAAATGTTTTGATTAAAATGAAAAACTGGACAGAAATTTATAGACCAAAAAAACTTGAAGATATAAGAGGACAAGATTTAGCACTAGCACATGTCAAAAAGTTTCTTAAGGAATTTCCAAAGAAAAAAGCATTACTCCTTAATGGACCTCCAGGAGTTGGAAAAACAACTTTAGTACAAGTAATTGCAAACTCTATGGAAGCAGAAATATTTGAAATAAATGCTTCTGATTTTAGAAATAAAGACAGTCTAAATGAAAGATTAAAACCTGCTCTAGAACAAGCTTCCCTTGTACACAAAAGCAAAATTATTCTGGTAGATGAAGTAGATGGAATTTCGGCAGTAGACCGAGGAGGATTAACCGAGATAGTTAAGCTCATTGAATTATCTAATTTTCCAATTATTGCAACTGCTAATAATGCCTGGGCAAGAAAATTAGCCCCTCTAAGAAAAGCAATGCAAACCATTGACCTAAAATCAATCGAAGATTCAATTGCAAAAACATTAATTTTAGAAATCCTAGCAAAAGAAAATAAAAAATTAAAACCCGAACTTTTAGACAAAATTGTAAAATCTGCGAGAGGAGACATGCGTGCAATAATCAATGATGTACAATCGGTTTCTCTTCTAGGAGAAAATGAAGATGTAGAAATGAATGAGAGAAATAAAGAAACAGATATTTTTCATATCCTTAAACAGGTTTTTCAAGAAAAAGCAGATGAAAGCATGCTCTCCCTATTTGATAAAACAGATATGCCCCTAGAAGAAATTGCACTTTGGATAGAAGATAACATCCCCCTAGTTTATCAGAGAGAAGAACTTGCAAAAGCCTACGAAAGATTAAGCAGGGCAGATATTTTTAAAGGTAGAATTTACAAGCAGCAATATTGGAGATTTATGGTTTATCAGAATATATTAATGAGCTATGGAATTGCTCAAGCTAAAAACTACAACAAAGCAGGATTTTTCAAATATAAAAAACCAGACAGAGTATTAAAAATTTGGCTGTCAAATCAAAAAAACGAAAAAAAGAAGTCTATTTCAGAAAAATATTCTAACAAGGTTCATGTTGGAACAAAAAGAATTATGCAAGACTTCAAGATTATACTTCCGATTCTAAAAAACCCAACAGTTCAAAAAGAACTTAGATTGGATGAAGAAGAAATTGCATATTTAAGTAGAAATTAAATTATCTAAATATTCTCTAATTTTTATAGCTTTTTCAAGCCTATTCATTTTAATATAGGAGTTATACTCATTTTCAAGGTTATTTAGATAAAAATTCCCTCTTTTAATAAAATCTTTTTTCATCAAGGATTTAACATAAAGACTTTGAGTACCTTCTCCAATAAATTCTACTTCTATCTCTTCAATAAAAAAACTTAATCTAAATGCAGTCCCTCCAAATTTTGAAGGAAATTGCCCCGATTCAAATTTGTCATAATTAGAAAATCATTTCTTAACATTATCAAAATCTTTTAAATTAACACAGATATCTAAATCTCTTGGAATTAAATCCATTCCTTGCATAGCAAGATTACAGCTTCCTATCAACATCCATGGAATATTATCTTTATTTAGGATAATAGATAATTTTTTAAGAATTTTCAAAATATTTTTATCTAGCATATGCTAGGAAATTTAAGTTAATTAATAAATATTACTTAAAAATAATTTTATCTATGCTTTCTCTGATATCTTCTCCAGCTTAGAGAAACAGACTTAGCTCTTCTATCTAATCTTCCCAACAAGGATCTTCTTATGTCAACAGCTTTTACAGTTTTCTTCTTCTTGCAAAGAGCAATAACTGGCTCAGCAACTTCTTCTACTAACTTTTTAATTTTAGCAGAAGTTAACTTTGCGTCTTTTGCGGATTTACTAACAGAAGATTTTAATTTAGCAGGAGAAAAAGCTTCAGTCTTTCCACCCTTTTTGATTACGGTTGTCATATGTACCTCCTTTTTTGCTAATAATCCAAGTTATATAGAATACTTAAATTTTATTAGATTACAAAGAGGAGAAGTATTCTCAAGATTTACGCACATTGAGCATCAGAACCACTAGATGCAGCACTAGTTCCAAATCCCGGACTTGGAGATGTTGTAGATAAACTTGCACCACAACTACCTGGAGCACTATTAAATGCACTACACATTGCATCTAACATTGAAGCAGGATCTCTTCCAGCAGAAACTTGAGCTCCATTAATTACAAGAGTAGGACTTCCTTCAACGCCATATCCTTGACTTAATTGAGAATCGAAAGCATAGTATTCTTTAGCTTTACCGCTTGAAATACACTTATCAATTTTTGCTTGATCTACTCCAACTTTTTTAATACATCTTGTTGAGTTTGAATCTTCTAAGAAACAAGTTAAATAATCTAAATATTTAGCTGATTGTTCTTCTCTAATGCAAACTTGATTATAAGTTTCCTGTTCTTCTTTATCTCCATGCATGAAGTAATGTACAAATCTAATCTTAGCATCAACAGCTGAACCTAAATTTTGAATTGCAGGTATAAATCCTTTCTCTGCTTGAGTACCATAGGGACAATAGGTCATAACAAATAATTCTACTACTGGTTTATCTGATTTAACAACTTCAGTATTAGCTGGCGATTGCGATTTAGAAACAGCTGGTTCAGAAACAGCCATAGGAGAAATAGAAGGGATAAAATATTTACCATCTTTTGTAGAATAGAGGATTCCTTCCTGTCCATTAATAGAAGCATTTATTGCATAAAGATTATTACCAAGACTATTAACATTATTTATTGTTGCTGTAACTCCAGCAGCATTTGCAAAATTTAAAAAGTTCTTTGCAGCAGAATTTTTAGTAATCTGACCAGTTACACTAACTCCTGTAAACAAAACGAATATTAACATAGCTGCAAAGAGAATAGTAGCAACCATCCATACGTTTAATTTCTTATGTCTTCTAGAATGATGTTCTGGATTATAATTTGCCTCTTCCATTGTTTTTTTAAAGAATAGTCTTTTATAAAGATTTCTATAAACAGATATAATATTATTAATTTAATCTTTTCATAAACAAAATCTTTCTAACAAATGAATCATTATACAAAACATTAAAAATATGATTTCCTATATTATATTATGTCTTATGAAGTAATTATAGGAAGAAATGCGAGTGATAAAAAACTTTTTGGAACTAAAGGTTTAGCTTACATTGGTAAAACCTATGTAAAAATGGGGCAATACACTTCTTTATCAAATAAAATGTACATGGATGTATCAAGAAGTCATGTAGTTCTAATTGCAGGTAAAAGAGGTTGCCTAACTGAAGATACCAAGGTGTTCACAGATAAAGGTTATAAAAATATCTCAGAGTTTAATGAAAAAAAGGATAAAATTCTTTCATACAACAAAGATAAGAATATCTTTGAATGGGAAAAGGCAAAACTCTTAGAATATCCTTTAGAAAAAGAAAAATTACTTCAGATTACTCTGGATGATGGAAGAATAATAAAATTAACAAAAGAACACCCCTTACTTTCTTCCTACGGAAAATACAGATATTATAGAAAAGCCTATCAATTAAAAGAGAAAGATAAACTAGTAACAATTAAAGATACGAAAGAAGAATTAAGTCTATTCTTATCAAATGTAACACATTATCCTGAAAAAAATTTAGTCTGCACAAAAATCAAAGAAATAAGGGAAATAGAAGGCACAAATAAAGTTTATGATTTAACTGTGGACAAAAATCATTCCTTCATTGCAAACGGTATTATTTCACATAATTCTGGTAAATCTTATACCATGGGGGCAATAGCAGAAGAACTTTCCGCTCTGCCAGAAGAAGAAAGCCAAAATATTTCTTCATTAATTTTTGACACCATGGGAATTTATTGGACAATGAAATTTCGTAATGATAAAGATAAAAATCTTCTAGCTGATTGGGAACTAAAAACGAGAAGTCTGCCAGTAAAAGTTTTTGTACCTTTTGGATATGCAGATTTATTTTCAGAAAAAGGAATTCCAGTAGATGAAAAATTTGCTTTAGATATTGCAGAACTAGAAGCAGAAGATTGGATAATTACATTCAATTTAGATTTCATTAATCCAGTTGCAGTTTTAATCCAAAGAGCAATGAGCTTTCTTAGAGAAAAGAAAAAAAAGTTTACAATAAAAGATATTATAAAAAATTTAGAAGCGGATGAAAAATCCGATAGAGAAACCATAAACGCTGCAGTGGGACTATTTGAAGCAGCAGGAAACTGGGGAATTTTTGCAGATGAAAAAAATGACCCAACCAAAATAAAAGAATTAATCACAAGAGGAAAAACTTCCGTTCTAGATTTGAGCATGTATAATTCTGTTGGAGCATTTAATATTAGAGCTCTGGTAATAAGTCTACTATGCAGAAAAGTTTTCAAAGAAAGAATGATTGCAAGAAAACAAGAGGAAATAAACGCAATTTCTAAAGGATTGAATTATGGTTCATTTACAGAAAAAAAGCAAGTTCCATTAGTTTGGTTATTTATAGATGAAGCTCACGAATTTCTACCGTTAGAAGGAAAAACAATCGCAACCGATGCACTAACTCAAATTCTAAGAGAAGGAAGACAACCAGGAATATCACTTGTGCTTGCAACACAACAGCCAGGGCAAATCCATAAAGATGTTATGACCCAATCAGATTTAGTTATTGCTCATAGAGTAACATCCGAACAAGACATTCATGCATTAAACAATATCATGCAAACCTATCTTACAAGTGCAATTCAGCAATACATGAATGATTTACCCGGTTCAAAAGGTTCTGCAATAATTCTAGATGATAATTCAGAAAGAATTTATCCAGTTCAGATTAGACCAAGATTCACATGGCATGGTGGAGACGCTCCAACAGCAATTAGTTTTGAAGAAGAAATATAAAAAAGAATCTTTATCTAAAAAACAACATTTCTCAATTTATTCTTTAATTGATTGTAAGTATAATTAATCTTATTACCAACATGATGAGCTAATTTTTTAGAATAATGTTTGGTGGGATATTTGTATAATGTTTCTTTGAATTCATCGTATTTTCCTTGGCCCAATGTGTATGCAACTGTAACCCTGTGAGAACACCAAGAAGACTTGTTAAATTTATCAAGAGTATTTTCATTTATTCCTTTTTCTCTTATTTCTTTGCCCAGCTTTTTTCTCATGCCAAGTGTATAGGGAACATGCCAGATTCCAAATGCAAGAAGTGGAACAGAAATTATAGGAGCCACACCTAACAATCCATAACCCGCAGCAAGAGAAGCTTCTCCAGCAGGATCATTTACAAGATAACTTGCCGCCTTTCTACTAAAACCAAAAGAAGAATCAACAATTTTCTCTATATTCATATATACTATTATGGAATTCAAGATTTATAAATAAATCTCTAATTCACAAAACTTCAAAATCAACCCTTACTCTAATTTTGTAAGGAGCAATTTCTCCAGCCGGTTTAATCTTCAGAATTTTAATTTTCTTTCCTGCTTTAACTGCTTCAGCTCTAATCATTTCAACCTTGGAATCAACTTCATCAACCTTGCAAAAATCATAATAATAAATTCTAGTGCCTTTTCTCGAAAGCATAAACGCTTCTTTCAAAAAACTATGTTTCAATTGAGGCCTAGGCATTAGAATAACATCAAACTTCTTTTTTTCTTTAGCAAGTTTTTTAGCAACTTTACGAACATCTCCATTTAATAGAACAACTTTTTCTTTAACTTTATTCAGTTCGACATTCATTTCGGCATATTTATTTGCTTTCCTATTCAATTCATTAGAATAAATCTTTGCAGCTTTAGTATTTCTAGCAACAACAATTGAAAATGGTGCAACTCCTGCAAACATTACAAAAACTTCATCTCCTTTCTTCACCTTAGTGCACATTTCTTTACGTTCATTGGAGAGACGAGGAGAAAAATATGTTTTATCCACATTAAATCTAAAGACACATCCATTCTCACGATAAACAACTTCTTTAGTTTTTTCGCCTGCAAGATATTTAGTCTTCATTGTTCTAAGTCTTCCACTAAAAATATGCGATTTAGAAAGAACAGTCTTAACAGCTTTGTTCTTCTTCAAAAGATCAATAGCAAACTTCTTTTTCTCCTTACGAGAAGTTCCTCTAGGAAAATTAACAATTGCCACACTTCCTAAAATACTATACGCTCTATGATTTACCATTTTACATTTCTAAGAATAAAACCAATTTAATAAAGTTTTGGAAAGAGAAATTATGGAGCAACACGATTTGCTGCCAAAGCTGCTGCATTAACCTGAGCTTGACTCTGCATAATAGACCCAGCAATACTTGCAATAAATCTCATAAATCCCTTGTGGAAGAATAAAAATAAGATTGAAACAAATGTTACAACTAGCATGATAATCATAGGAACTGCTGGCCATGTAAGTGAATGATTGATTAATCCTACAACCAATCTATAAATGCTATATCCACAGAAAAATAGCCACATAAGCATACTAAGCAAAACGCTTGGTAATGAAATTGCATTAATAACATTCTGACCTCTAACAATATGTATTGGAGCTACCAATGCAGTAGTAAATAAGCATAAAATTAGGAAAGGTACAACTGTAGTAATGACTACACCTAATGAGGTATATGCAGAAACTATAACAAACACTTCTTCCGGAGTGATATATGCAATTGCCAAGAAACTAACCACTATTGAAAGAACAAATTGTATTACACTTCCTGGAGGAAAATTAGTCATTCTTAAAACCGAAAAAATTAATAGAGTTAAAATAAAGAACAAAAGATATTTAGCAATATTAATATCTAAACTTCCACCTTGCCAGTTAGTGAAAAAATCACTGATAAAACTAGAACCTCCAGACCCAAAAATAGCATGGCCAGTAACTGTTGCACTAGTTGCAGCATGTCCAACATTAACAAATCCTAATAAAAATGCAAACAAGAAAAAGGCAAAAACTCCGATTGCAAACTGCCTGTAATTAATTTTAGCCTTTTTAGAACTCTTTTTTGCAACCTTCTTTTTCATTATAAAATGAAGTCTAAGTCCTTTTTAAATATTATTACTTTAGACGAGAGGTTTGCCTAGAACAACAAATCTAAAACCATTTGTTCAAACCAGTCTGAGAATTCTTTTTTGCTAATTCTTTCAATCTCTCCAACTGCTTATCCACTCTTTCTTCCGAAAAATTATGTTTTTCTACTAAAATTTCTTTTATTTTATCCTTATCTGTTTTAGGAAAAACAAACTCAAAGTCCTTTGATTCCGGATTTTTAAATAATTCAAAAATTTCCTTCCAATCAAATTTATCTTCTTCAGGAAGTTCTTCAATTTTTTCCCTGACTGATTCAAAAATTGCTTCAGGAGTTTCAAATTTACGCACCAAATCAAGAGCTTTTTTCTGACCAATCCTAGGAACGCCCTTAGGATTATAATCTGTTCCAACCAGAATTCCTAAACAAATTAGTTTATCCAAACTAATTCCCCATGTAGTTAATAATAAGTCTAATTCTATTATTTCTGGTTTAACTTCTACAAATCCTCGCATGGTTTTCTTTCTACGAGAGACAGTCAAATTTCTAATTAATTTAGGAGCTCCAAAAAGTAAACTATCATAATCCTGACTTACACAGGCATAAACATTTTTATTTTTTTTAGCAAGATAAGCAGATTCAGCTTCACCTTCAGAAGGAGCTTGCACAACAGCAATTCCCATTGCTTCAAGTAATTCCTTACTTTCCCTGATCATAGTATCATCCAGTCTTAACAATTGAGAACTATATTTTTTCATCATAACATCATCTTCAGCGGCTTCAGCTTTGTGATATTTTTCTTCAGCCAAATCACGAGCCTCTTTCCTCTTTTTATGAGTTTTAGCCTTCAAATCAGGAGCCTTGCCATCAAAAACATAAACCAATTTAATTCCTTCAGAAAGCAAAGCAATATTTCTATAGAAAATTCCAGAAAGATGACTAGTTATTTTTTTTGAATCATCCATTAGAGGAGTTCCATCCGGCTGTCTAATTGTACTAAGAAATTGATAGAGTGTGTTAAATGCATCAACACAAAGAGTTTGACCTTTTAATTCGGAAATATTAAGTTCACGTCTGTCAACAATCTCACGTATGTTAAGTCCCATAAATAATCAAGAAAAAAACAAGTTAAATAATTATCTCTTCTGCAATCTTTGTTTAACTTCCTGAGCATGTTCATATCTTCTAATTGCGAATCCTCTAACAGAATCTGGATTTAGATAACCTATATCTTGAGTATATCCTATTCTTACTTTAGTTCCATTGGGACCTTTGTCATCTTTTTTTCCTGCCCATAGATTTTGATAACCCATGGCTTCAATTGCAACTTTAATAGAAGCAAGGTCTCCTTGATAGGGATCAATTCCTCTACGTTCAAGCATGTTAGAAAATTCTAAATCAACCGAATCTGATTTTGTTAGTTTATGATCTTTAACCCATTTTTCTAAACTAGTTTTGGGGTCCTTAACTCTATTAATAATAGATAGTAAAATATTTTTTTCTTTAGGATTTGAATGTTTATCCTTTTCATAAGCCAAATATTCATTAGCCAAATCAGTTTTTTCCATTTTAGAAAAAACTTCAAAAAATTCATTTAGACTTGCTTCTTCCTGAACATCATAAATAACTTTTCCTCCAGAAAATTCCGGATGCGCTTGTTCATATTCCCATTGATTCATTTTCTATCTCCTGGATATTTGATTTCTTTAAAATCAACTCCATCAATTTTCCAATCAGAACAATCTATTAAATAGGTTTGCTTTTTTCTTAAATCAGCAATCATATTGCAGGTTCCGAAATCAACATTATGAATTCCGAGAGTTCTTGCTTTTTCACTTTCTGATTTTCCTAATTCAAGATGAAAATTATATCTTTCGTCCTCATCCCTAGATGTTGAAGGAAATTCGTCTAATGCAAAACCATCAATTTTCTTCATAACCAAAGCTGGGCAGAATTTCCCATCTTCTTTTTTAATTTTAAAAATTCCTTCTACTTTTGGAACCTTAACTCCTCTTCTATGAGCCAATTCTTGTCTAACTCCTTCTTCTAGAATACGAGAATAATTCACCTTTGGACCAGTTCGATTAGCATACAATACTTTTCCTACATTAGTATTTCCAAGACTATAGATTGTACCTTCCCCTCCAGCATTTAGATAATCTTTCGAAGATATTTCATAATCTACTTCCTCTACTTCATCAATTGTCAATGGCATTTCTTCCAGAATTTGCTGATATAGTATTCTATTAATAACTTCATTTGGAACTGCAAGTTCATTTTGAAATTTTCTCTTTTTGATTAGGTTATTTAATACAGCTATTTCTAGCTCTGAATCAAACCCTGTTTCAGCAATAATCTTAGCCTGAATTGTTGGATACATCTTTATTCTTGACATTTTAATCTTCCTCTCCATTTTTAATTTCTAAAGCAATCTCCAATCCCTTAAAATGCCAGTCATCACAGTCAATCAGATATGTTTCTTGTTTTTTTGCACTAGCCATAAAATTTACATCGTAGCTATTAAGAGGGAAAACTCCTCGTTTAGTGGCTTTAGCTTTTTCTAATTCTCCAAGTTTAGAGAATATTTCATAACGAGCTGTTCCAGGATTGCCAATGTCAGAAACTCTTTTACCATCAATTTTTTGCATAACCAAAGTAGGCCAGAATTGTCCATCCTCTTTTCTTTTAATTTTAAAAATTCCTTCTACTTTTGGAACCTTAACTCCTCTTCTATGAGCTAACTCTTGACTAATTGCTTCTGCTAAAAGATTAGAATAAAAGTGTTTTGAATTAGGATTTTGAGAACGTAAAATCTTTCCTACAGTTTTTTCTCCAAGAGAATAAACTACTCCTCCACCACCACCATTAAGATAATCATTATAATCAATTTCATAATTTAATTTTGGAACTTCTTCAACAGTCAAAGGCATTTCTTCTAGAATTTGTTGATAAATGCATCTATTAAGAACATCGTTAGGCACAGAAAGTTTATCATAGAGACTTCCGACATCGAGCACATTGTCTAAAGAAACTGGCTCCAATGCCTCTTGCATTCTGTCCGAAAGTTCTCTTTTTGTCATATTTTAACTACTCTCTAGTGATATATAAATCTTTCGATAGGGCCAAAAAGAGTCAAAAACCCTAATTTTAAATAACTGAAAAACCTCTTTTTTATATGAAATTTCAGTTTATTCCCATAGATTATGACCCCTTTGACTATGAGGATAAAAATTATATTAAGATATTTGGAAGAAATGAGCATGGCAAAAAGCTATGCATTATAGACAGTTGCAAAAACTATCTCTGGGCAATTTTAAGACCAAACCTTTCAGCTAAAGAAATCGCTTCTCTCACAGAAAAAATTCAGAAAATTGAAGTTTCCATTTCAAATAGAAAAACAATAATAGATAAAGTTGAATTAAAAGAGAAAAACTTTTTGGGAAAAAAAGTAAAAGCTCTAAAAATATATGCAACAAATCATAAGGATCTGCAAGAAATAGCCAATCATCTAGACTTTCCAGAAATAGACAAAAGAAGGGGCTATGATATTAATTACATCACACATTACCTTCTTGAAAAAAAATTAAATCCTCTGAACTGGTATGAAATTGAAGGAGACATTCTTTCAGAATCAGATTTTGGAGGAATCTCTCAAATAATTGAGTCAGATTTTATAATTAATTTAAAATCTTTCAAAAAATTAGATAGAAAAGAGTTCAAACCAAAAGCATTGGCCTTTGACATCGAGACAGATGAACTGAAAATTGGCCAAGGAGAAATTGTAATGATGTCTCTGGTAGGCGAGAATTTTAGAAAAGTAATAACCTGGAAAAAATCAAAATCTAAAAACAAAGATGTAGAATTCGTAAAAGATGAAGAAGAAATGTTAGAAAAGTTTGCCGAACATCTAAGAAATTATTCTCCAGATTTTCTAATTGGATATAATTCTGATAATTTTGATATGCCTTATATTAAAGCCCGTGCAGATAAACTAAAAATAAAACTAAATCTTGGATTGGATGATTCAAAGATGAGATTATCTAGAGGCGTGAATCTTTCCGCAAAAATTACTGGAATCACTCATATTGATTTAATAAAATTCATAAGAACAACCTATTCTCAGTATATGCAATCTGAAACACTTTCGCTAAATGAAGTTGCAAAAGAATTTTTAAAAGATACAAAAAAAGATTTCAAGTTTAAACATTCTTCCAAAATTCTAGAAGATGAATGGGAGAGATATTATGAATATAATCTGCATGATTCTATTCTCGCACTAGGATTGTTTGATAAATTTTGGCCAGATTTATTAGAATTTTCTCTAGTAATACAAGAACCCATTTTTGAAATTTCAAGAAATGGATTATCTAAACAAATTGAATCCTACATTTTGCACAATTTGGACAAGTATGATGAAATTCCAGAGAAGAAACCAAATAATCCAGAAATATCCTCAAGAATGGAACAAAATAGTGTCCAAGGGGCTTTTGTATACGAACCTAAGCCAGGATTATATGAAAATTTATCTATGTTTGATTTTACATCCATGCATACAAGTATTATTATAACTCATAATATCTCAAAAGGAACTCTACAAGAAAATTCCAAAAATGCATTTGTTTCTCCAGAAATAGATTTCAATGGGAAAAAAACAAAATTCTATTTTTCAAAAACTCCTGGCTTCTTTCCACTAATGCTTAAGGATATTTTTGAAAAAAGAAAAAAATACAAAGAGGAATATAAAAAAAATCCAGATAAAATAACTAAAGCAAGAAGTAATGCATTCAAACTTCTTTCAGCATCGGCACACGGATATATAGGATTTTTTGGAGCTAGATATTATTCTCTGGAAGCATCATCTTCAATTCTTGCATTTGTAAGAAAATATAACATTGAAACAATTGAAAAAATAAAAAAGGCAGGATATAAGGTAATAATGGGGGATACAGATTCTGTTGCTTTTACTCTTGAAGGAAAAACAAAAACTCAAGTAAAAGAACTTCTAAAAAAATTAAATTCAGAACTTCCAGGAATAATGGAACTAGAGCTAGAAGGTTTTTTCAAAAGAGGAATGTGGGTCACAACACGTTCTGGAGAAACCGGTGCAAAAAAGAAATATGCTATGATTGATGACGAGGGAAATGTAAAAATTAGAGGATTTGAAACCGTAAGAAGAGATTGGTGTACTCTTGCGAGAAAATTGCAAGATAAAATAATAAGATTAATTCTTAATGAAGGAAATGAAAAAAAA
>CAIKWG010000006.1 GCA_903831045.1 uncultured archaeon
AGCGGCAGAGATTTATAAAAAGAATCAAGAAAAAAAATCGGGTGTAACAATTTAAAAATAGAAAAAGAAAAATGAGTAAATTATTTACAGAGAGAGTTCCGTTTAAACCATTTGAATATCCCGATTATTATAATGAAGGTTGGTTAAAACAAATGCAGGCGTTTTGGTTACATACCGAAATACCAATGCAAGGTGATGTTAAAGATTGGAATGAAAACTTAACAAAAGAAGAAAAACACTTAGTTGGTAATATTCTTTTAGGATTTGCTCAAACCGAATGTGCGGTATCGGATTATTGGACAGGTATGGTCACTAAATGGTTTCCAAAGCATGAGATTAGACAAATGGCAATGGCATTTGGTTCTCAAGAAACAATTCATTCAGTTGCATATTCTTATCTAAACGAAACATTAGGATTAGATGATTTTGCTGGATTCTTACATGATGAGGTTATGAAAGAAAGATTTGAACTTCTTACAAATACAACTGCAGATTGGACCCCTAAAGATTTACAAACAAATCATAAGGCTAGAGTTGAGGTTGCTCGTTCACTTGCTATCTTTTCCGCATTTGCGGAAGGTGTGGCATTATACTCATCATTTGCCGTATTATATTCTTTCCAAATGAGAAATTTATTGAAAGGAATCGGACAACAGATGAAATGGAGCGTTAGAGATGAATCACTTCATTCTAAGATGGGTTGTCAATTATTTAGACATATGTGTGATGAGTTTCCTGAATTGTTAGAAGAAGCTAAAGATGACATTTATAAAGCAGCTGAAATCATTAGAGATTTAGAACATAAATTCATTGATAAGATTTTTGAAATGGGTGATTTAGAAAATCTTAAAAAGAATGATTTAAAAGAATTCATCACAAAAAGAGTTAATGAAAAATTAGGAGAGTTGGGTTATAATCCAATAAAAGGTGGAGATGACTACTTTGAGTTTAACGAAAAGAAAGCATCTGAATTAGATTGGTTTTATCATCTTACAGGTGGAGTAACACATACAGATTTCTTTGCCATGAGACCTACTGATTATAGTAAGGCGGGTGAAGGAGAAAATTGGGACGATATATTTTAAAAAAAAAACAAATTATAGATTATGAAGTATTATGGCGAAGAATTCGGCTGGGAAATAGGTGTCGATTACCCTGAATGGGCAAACACAGAGATTTATGTTAAAACCATTTCAAAAGGTTATTTACAAGAAGGTGAAAAACCAAAAGATGCTTATTGGAGAGTATCCACAGCAGTTGCAAAAAGATTAGGTAAACCAGCATTGGCTACTAAATTTTTTGATTATATTTGGAAAGGTTGGTTATGTTTAGCAACGCCAGTTTTATCTAACACAGGAACAGATAGAGGTTTACCAATTAGTTGTTTTGGTATTGATGTTGGTGATAGTATTTTTGAAATCGGTAATAAGAATTTAGAATTAATGTTATTGGCTAAGCACGGCGGTGGTGTCGGTATTGGTATCAATATGATTAGACCTGCAGGTGCGAAAATAACTGGAAATGGCACATCAGATGGCGTGGTTCCATTCGTTAAAATTTACGATTCAACTATTCTTGCAACAAATCAAGGATCAGTTCGCAGAGGTGCTGCTTCAGTTAATATTAAAATTGAACATAAAGATTTTGAAGATTTCTTAGAAATTAGAGAACCAAAAGGTGATGTGAATAGACAATCCTTAAATTTACACCAATGCGTTGTTGTTAGTGATAAATTCATGAAAAAATTAGAAGAAGGTGATCCTGAAGCTAGACGTAAATGGGGTA
>CAIKWG010000007.1 GCA_903831045.1 uncultured archaeon
AAGAATACTTAAAATCTGGCTACAGAACCAAAGAGCTGCAAAAAAGAAAACAATCTGCGAGAAATATGCAAAACATTGTCACACCTCTGTAAAAGAAGCAATGAAAGATTTCTTACTACTAAAACAAATTATAAATAAGCATCAAATAATCCAGGAACTAAAACTCACAGAAGAAGAAGTCGAATTCTTACAAAAACCGGCATTAATGTAAAATGCGCTTGACCGAATTTCTTATTCAAGAGAAAATCGATGGCGAAACTATTCTCCCACCTTCAAAGGATAATGAACATGAATACAGTATGTATGCTGAAAGAGAACATAATGCAAGAGTATTACGTCTAGGAAATTATCTATTAAAAACTGGAGAATTTGATGTTGTTTATCCCTTCTGTAAATATAAACGAGATGGTTTTGAAGGTGAAATTGATCTGTTTGCAGAAAGAGAAGATCTCCAAGCATGGTTTGAAGTAAAATTCAAGTTCCATCCACTAAATTTACAAAAGGCAGTGATTCAATTTAAAAGATACCAGCATGTCTTCCCAGAATTTACAGGACGAGCTTACTATGTTAGCTGTGATGGGATGGTAGTAGAAATATCAAACAAGAAAGTTCTAAGCCAATTTGATTAAAACAAAAAAAACTAATTATTAATTACAATTACCAGAAGCTGCTGCTGCAGTTGAATTCAGTGCTGTTGAACATGTTGAAGGAGCATTATTAAATGCACCACAAACTGCTGACTTAATTGCATCTGCAGTCCTAGCAACATTAACCGTAACTCCATTAATTATAATAGTGGGTGAACCTTGTACATTGTTTTGCTGTGCTCTAGTTGCAGCTGCTGTGAATAAAGCATCTCCATTTGTGCTTACACAAGACATTACCTTTGCAGAATCAATTCCCAAAGATTTCATCAATTTAGCAGATTGATTAGTGTCACAATCAACAGTTCTTGAAGCGCTACATACTGGGTAAATGTTGTTAACAAAGCCAGCAGCATAAGACCAATATTTATCATTGTATAACTTTTGTATACACAATTCAATTTTATCTTCTTGAGTTTCAAATGCTCCATGACCATCATAATATGGAACTACTTCAAAAGTAGCACCACTAGATTTTAATAACGTAGCAACTTGAGCCATAGGACCTTGCGCTTGAACACCATAAGGGCAATATCCCCATATGTATAATTCTACCTGAGGTTTATCAGATTTAGGAACAGTAGCTTGTTGAGCTGAGGAAGGAGAACTAGAACTAGCTGATGCAGATGAAGCAGACGATTTAGGATAAGCACTTAATTGACCGATATATTTTCCATCTTTAGAGATGTCAAGAACACCAGATTGGTTCTGTATAGAGTAATTAATACCATAAAAGTTTCCAAGGTCTTCAACAGACAAAACAGTTAATTCTAAACCAGACATATTAGCTAAAGAAATTACTTTCTGGCTAGCAGTCTTTTTAGACATGGTTGTAAATGAACCCATAGCAACAAATAATAATAATGCAACTGCCAAAACAATGGTAGCAATCATCCAAAAATTTACTTTAAAAGAATTATTTTTTTTAGCCCCTGCAGACTCTTTAGATTCCACCTGCTCTTTTTTCTTAGCCATGAAAAAACTTTAATTTCGTTAGTTTATAAATCTTGTGGAACAAAAGTTTATTTGGAAGAACTAACCTGATCGTCGAGAGTCAACAAAACCATTTCAAA
>CAIKWG010000008.1 GCA_903831045.1 uncultured archaeon
GTGAACTAATTATATCATTTGCACGAACTTTTTACGAGAGAAATGAATAGCGTGCCTCGCGCGTGCTACGCACGCCTGTGTATGCACACAGTTTCTCCAAAGGAGAAAAGCGAGGCACGCAATACACCGAACGGCTCAAATACTGGGAAATGAGCCGTTCAAGAAAAAATGGACTCGTTTTTGCGAAACTATTTTGCGGGAGGGAAGATTCGCAAAACCGAGACTAAGTTTTTTAAAATTCGGCAGGATTTGGGTTTCCGCCCCGCAGGAGGGTGCGGGAGGAATGCGGGGCGGGGTTGGTTTTTCTTGCTTTTTTATGTGGGGAATTAATTAATATTTTTATCTAGCCTAATTTCTTCTTTTGAACAATCGTCCATAATTTTAATCAGATTATAATTATCAATTTTATATCCTTTTTCAATAAACTTCTTTGCTCTATCTCGCGATGAAAAGGGATAATCACTCCCACAATAAACTAATTTCTTGTTAACTAAATCATTAAAATCACTTTCGTCACCAAAAATATAATATCCATTTTCATCTTTTAATAAAAGCAGTCTCGTAAAACTAAAATCAAAATTTTTTTGAATATAATTTATAGCGTTTACATGTCCAGTATTAATGATATCAATTTCTTTACCAATTTCATTTATTTCTAATTTAACAAAATCGTTGTAAATAGAAACAAAAGTCACATCAAATAATTTCAATATTTTATTAATAATAAATATAAATCTGTCATTTTTTACACAAATATCTATATCTCTAATCGGTTCTTCATTCACGACAGATCTAACAAGCCCACCTGAAATTGTAATATCTGGAAGGTGAATAAAAATTTTATCTAAAATATCTCTATTTTTTTGTGAGATATTTATATAAATCTTCTGAAGAGAGACCATAATTTTCCTTTAATTCTGACACAGTAACCTCTTTGACTTTTTCTACTAATCCAGGAACTTCTCTAATTCTTGTTATTTGCCGTTGCTCTGTTTTAGGTCTTGATCGTGTGCCAGTTTGAAAACTTTCCCATCCAACATTTTTTTCCTCTACATATTCCACTTTATATAATACTATTTTTTCATCTTCTCTAATTACAAAAACGTTTTTTTCTTTTGGTATAGCTAATCCGACAGCCACTATCTCTTGCGCCTTAGCTTTAAGCTCATTTGTATACTCTTGATTTTTTTCCTCTGAAAAAGTTGGCGAGACAACAGAAAGTTGCTCTTGTAAATTTTTATATTTTTCAGGCAAAGAGTCTTCAAAATCTTTTAATAATAATGCAAACGTTGCTTTTTCAATTTCTGAACTTTGATCAAAAGGATGATCAAGTTTAAAAGATTCAATAACTTCACTTTTAAAAGAATTAAATCCCGGCATTGATTCTAATTGACTATTCATTTTTTCCATATAAATAATATTTATTAACTAATAATAACGACTAATAAAACTAAATGACCTTTATAAACAATTCTAATTCTTCAGAAATTCTCTTGATATTTGACCCACCCTTACCAATTACAAGACCTTTCATATTGTCTGGAACTTTAATTGTTATTGTTTTTTTATCTTTAATAGCTTCAATATCAATAATTGCATTTGCATAGGTGTGACTTCTGTTTTGTCTATGGTCTTGTGTATTTGCAATTCTCATACTTGCAAGAACTTTAAACCTATCAGGAATCGATTGATATTTTTCTCGTCCTCCAGTATCTATGACAGCAAAGATACCATCTCCCTTTGACTTAAACTCTTCTACGAATTCTTTGATTTCTTCATTTTTTTCTTCTTTACGAGCTTCTTCAATAATTTTCAAAACTTTATCTCGTTCATTTTGATCATTAACATCAATTGGCACTTCGCCACAATACCAAACTTTTTCATCTCCAACATTTTTCCCGTTTATAGCTTTTCCATATTTTATTACATGTGCTTCAATCTTAACTTTTGGTAGTAGTACAACAAAACTATTTCTGGACTTAAATCCTGAACGACCCACCCCTTCAGTCCCATATCCTGCTTTTTTAAGTGCATCCTTAATTCTATCAACAGCATACGTGTCTCGAGAAAATGATACTCCACTATCAACACTTTTTATTGCTCGATTAAAATCATACGAACTAAAATTTTTTCCTTGATATAAGTATTCTAACCCAACATATTTACCTAATTCACTAATATACTCAGAATAATCGCTTCCACCATAAGTTTGATAAGTAGCAACAATTTTATCTTTAAGAAAAGTATTTAATTTTTCTAAATCTTCAAAAGTACCATTGAATTCTAGTGGGCTTTCCATATTTCCTCGAGCAAAATATTTTTCTAAAAGTTCTGGGTTATTTTTTAAATTATTTAATTCATCTTCTTGTTTTTTAACATATTCATAAACTTTTTTGAGATATTGAATCTTTTTCTCCTGAATTTCACGATTCATAAGTGATTTAAATTGATCTAGCTCTTTTTCTAATTCCTCATATCGTTTTTTTATAGAATCAGCTTTATCACTTATATCTGGTGTAAATATCTCAACTTCACCATTCTTTAGTTTCACTAATTCATGTTCACTAGAATAACCTCCCAATCCAAGCATTTCAAAATCCTTACAAGTATTCAAAAGAGATGCATCTCCTGGATCCGAATAATAACCACCCTCACCCTTAATTTCAAACGCTTCTTGAACACTAATATCAACTTTTCCAAGGGAATATTTTAGAAGACGCGGATCTATAGACTCTAATTTTAACTTGATAGCTTCTTCAACTTGAGGAATATTTTTAATAACTTCATAATATTTACCATTCATATAGTTCCCATTTCTAAATGAAATACTTTCAACTTTTTGCAATCCTCTTCGTATTTGCTCAGGAATATTTTCACCTGTTTGTAAAAAAATGTATGAGGGAGTTAACTCTCTTTCCCCAGAAAAACCAAAGGTATTTTTTGCCTCTCTCTCCCTATCTCTAAAAGCCCTATATCCTCCTGCTAAATCATCACTATCTACCGAGTATATTTCCCATCCTTCCCTTGGTTTAAATTCAATAATAAAATTACTACCTTTTTCTGTAACTTCAACATTTGAAACTTCTACTGCATCATTCATTCTTTCAAAACTTCCTAATTCATAAATTTTTTTTCCAATTTCTGTAAAATTTGAATAATTTTCTGGTATGAAAATTTTATCAAATCTTGATAAGTCTTCGAAAAGAGATTCAACTTTTTCTTTTATGACTTTTTCAACTTCATCTTGATCTGGATATCCACCCCAATAAGCATTTCCATATTTATCACCTAAACCAGAACCACCTGCCCAACTTCCCTCATATTTTTCTTTTAATTCTTGACAAAGAATACCATTACCATAAAAGTTGGATTCCCCATCTCCTGATGGAATAAAAAGATTTTCGTACGTGCCATATAAGCGATCGGTTACCGTCGCGCATTTACTATGAGGAAGACGAACAATCGAAAGAGTGTTGTCAAAAAAATCTTCTCTAGTTTTTATGGCTTCTTCCGCTTGTTTTTCTTGATCTTCTGTAATACCTTGTTCTTTACGGTCAATTTTTCGTATGACAGATATCCATTTATTTTTTAGTTCTTCAAATAATTCTTTACTGCCTTTTGGTCTATCTTCAATTTGATAACGATATTGTTCAATTTTCTTTTCCATAGCAGGAATAAAACCTGAATCATTTGCAGCTATCAACTCATCAAATAGACTTGGTTTTAAATTAAGACGTTCCATTACTTGAAGAAGCGAAGCCGGTCGATTTGATTTTTCATTATGATGATCTATATCAACAACATCTTCCATCTTTTCCGCACCGGCCAATTCAATGGCAACAGGAATATTTCCTTCTTCTAAAATCTTAGATATCTCTTCGCTATAATCTTCAATTTTTGCTCCCCATTTTAAATTTTTATCTAAATATTCCTGATCTGCTTTTTTAAGCCGTTTTTTGATAACCTTCATTTCTGCATCTGAACCACCTGTTAAATAAATGTCCTTTTGGGGTCTTTCTTCTGTTGGAGTATTCTCAATTAATTCCTCCTCAAAATCATCTTCCGCTTTTGAATCCTCAATATTTTGAGTTTCTTCTCCCTTTGGAAACTTATCTTTTAATTTTGCTAAATCTTCTAATGAATTATATTTTTCCATATACTCTTTATTTTACCCCCCCCACATAAAAAAGCAAGAAAAACCAACTCCGCCCCGCATTCCTCCCGCACCCTCCTGCGGGGCGGAAATTCAAATCCCGCCGAATTTCAAAAACATTAGTCTCGGTTTTGCGAATCCTCCCTCCCGCAAAATTGTTTCGCAAAACCGAGTCCATTTTGTATTTAGGACACTCCGCTTTTTCCTTTTAGGAAAAGCGCTTTAGCGCTTGCCCGCCTTCGGCGGGCGCGGAGTGTTCCTTTTGTTCGTAAAAAGTTCGTGCAAATGATATAATTACTTCACCTAAAGAGAGATTCGCGAAATTAGAAATAGGGAGCGAGTTTTCAGAATGAAAACTCGCGCTGTGTAGCCCGCTTCCGCCCTTTGCGGAAGCGACAAAATCCCAAATCTCGCCAGAATGCATATGAATTCCTCAAACCAAAACAAATATTTTCTCTACGCGAGAAAATCAACGGAAGATGACGATAAACAAGTAATGAGTATTGAAGCTCA
>CAIKWG010000009.1 GCA_903831045.1 uncultured archaeon
AAGATGTTTTTGAAGAAGTAAGTTATAAAAATTTAATTAAAGAAATAAAGGACTGTAATTTAAATGAACTTTAATAATTTACTAGAAGAACTAAAAGATATATCTACTCATAACGTTCTTTATCACGGGACTGATTTTAGTCATTTTGCTATAATGCTAAGAAGTGGTTCTATAAGGGGTTCTTCTTTTTTAACTAAAGCGTTTGAGAAAAAAGACATAAAGGAACTAGCTACTTCAAGAAAAGCTGGTGTAACTAAAATAGAAGCTGCAAAATCTGATTCTGAAAAAAAGAAATTAATGTATGGTCTTTCTGGAAATATAGGTGCTGTAAGATTTCAGTTTTTTGCAGATAGAATAAGAGGCAATAGACAATTTAGAGGAGTAATTATAAGACCTATTTCAGAAATACCTAAAGCAATAATGAATGAGTTTAGAGAATTTCTTACTTCTTATAATGTTTATGTTGATGATAAACACGCTTTAAGATATTTTAATGAAATATTGAAATTATATAGATCAAAAAAAGATATTACTTATAAACAATTAAATCATTTAGTATATGATAATTTAAATATAGATATTGATCCAAATGATCAAGGTCTTTTTATTGCTTCTAAAAGATTTGATAAATTTATAACAGATAAAGAATTTGAAGAAAGATTTGTTTTTAAAAATTCAATGGGAAAGATTCCTTTTGATCCAGATTTAATGAAAATTGAATTTTTATCAAACATTGTAGATGAAGCTACTGAATATTTTGATGATTTGGTGCAAGATCATTTTGGAGAAGATTGGACTTCAGGAGAAGTAACTACTTTAATTAAAAACTTTAAGAAAAATTTAGCTTCTGATCTATTGACAAATATAAGAAAGTATGATACTGTATTTATAAAGAATAAGAACTTTAGTGATTTAGTAGTTTATTTAGATAAAGTAAAACTCTATAAAAGCTTGACAAAGTTAGAAAAATAGTTTATTATAACGAATATAAAAGGCACACAGCCCAATAGCCCGATGGCAAATGGCATTTGTAGCCCAAGGAGAATAGTATGAATGAAATGTCAAAGACAGAGTTCCAAGAACTTTTGGAAGCAATGAAGAAGGACAAAGAAGGGACCAATAAAAGAAAGTTTTGGTCTCCCCCATCAGACAAAGAAGGAACTTATGTTATTAGGTTTCTCCCACAAGTAAAGAAAAACGGCGAAAAGGTATTTTATTTTCATCACAGAGCACATTGGCTTAATGGCAATCCATACGAATGCCCAAAGCAAACCATTACAGATAAGAATGGCAATTTGCATGAGGCAGAGGAATGCCCAATTTGTAAATTAGTAAAGAAACTCTATGATACTACTGACAAAGAATCTGATGAATATAAACTTGCTGGTTCTTTAAAAGCACAGGATAGGTATATTTACAGAATAGTAGTTAGA
The DNA here is from genome assembly GCA_903831045.1 of uncultured archaeon. Taxonomy (GTDB): domain Archaea; phylum Nanobdellota; class Nanobdellia; order Pacearchaeales; family GW2011-AR1; genus GW2011-AR1. Next base: position 1,434 of record CAIKWG010000009.1, read on the forward strand.
GGTAGCGAAGACGAAGCTCAACCAGTTTTCTATGAGAGTGGAAAGAAGTTGTTTGAGAGTTTATATCATATTCTTACTGAAACAGATTTTGGAAATATTGTTGATTTAAAAGACGGTAGAGATTTTAACCTAGTAAAGAAAGGAACAAAGCGCAAGAGTAATTATGATACATCAACTCCTTCAGCAAATGTTTCTATGGTATTTAAGAGCAAAGAAGATTTGTTTAAACTTATTACCAATCTCGAAGCAATGCCTACTTTTAGTAGTTTGATAGAATTTTCTTCTGTAGAATCTTTAAAGAAAGCTTTAAAAGAGTACATTAGTGGTGAAGATAGTTCAGATGAAGAACTAGAAGAAACTGCTATAGCAGCTGCTACAAACAAGGCAGCTAAATCAGAAGCATCTTCTCAGCCCGTAGAGGACGAAGACGATGATGATGACGAAGTATCACGGCTTTTGAAAGAGTTTGAGCTATAATTTATAAGGGGCAGTAATGCCCCTTTTAAAAGGATAATAAAATGACAAACGTAGAGAAAGAAGAAATTAGAAATTTACTAGAAAGCGAAGGTTTTGATTATACTTTTTTAGAATATGATACTTTTGAAGATTTGGGAGATTCTGAATTTAACAAACTTGTAAAAAACTATGTTAAAGCAACAGAAAAGATAAAAGCTTTTTTGGATATGGAATACTAAATGGCAAGTAAAAAATTAGCAGCATCATCAGGAGAAGAAGCTCAAGCTTTCAACGATTTAGATA
>CAIKWG010000010.1 GCA_903831045.1 uncultured archaeon
AATAATGTTGTAAATCCAATAAATAGTAAGATTTCCTCGACTAAATAAACTGCAGTTCCCCCATCATAAAAAATTCCAAGAAGATTACTTAATAGGATAGGAATGAAAGCTAAGAAAATCAGTTTACTCTTATTTGATTTTGTTTTTTTGTAATTGAAATAGAAATGAATCAGTAAAGACATCAAGATAAATACTAATGTTAAATTAAACACAAAATCAAAGTAAAGACTAGCCAAAATGATTATTGCAGAGAAATATCCAAACAATATTGTATAATTTTTATTAGTCTTTTTAGCCGTAATTAAAAATAAGATTAAAAATCCTCCAATCAAAAAAATCTTAAAAAGAATCATGCTGATTATGCTAATAAATTGAGCAATATCTAATTTTTCTAATGCACAGTGTAGGCAACTTACTAGAGATAAATCCGCCAACGAAGTGTAATAAACAAAAGTTAAGTTTATTATTATCTTAAAAAAATAGGCGATTGCTATTCCTAAAAAAGCAAATGAGAAGTAATTAAAACTCTTCTCCTTGATTAATCCATAAATCTTCATACTCTGATAAAAGATTAACAGTGCGACAAGAATTATAGAAAAGTCAATCAAAGAGTCAATCCCATAAAAATTACCTAAAGATAGAATGGAAACCATGATAATTTATCGCCAAATTCATTTATAAGCCTTATGAATTTTCTTTCCATATGATCTCTTCTTACTTGATTTAAAAACAAATTTCTTAATTTATTTTGGAGGTAAAAAAATGAAAAACCAAAAATATCAAGAAGAAAGTCTTGTGGATGAATCTTTTTCAAGTTCAAAAGAATATTTTCTTGTTAACTATTTAAATAGTTTTAATAGGGGAATTGAAAGAAAATGGCAGACTCAGCATCTTTCAATTTTTGAATAAACTAGTAAAAATTGCATAGTTCTCAAAAACTAAAATAAGACGTCAAGGGCAGGAGGTTGAACTCATCTTTCCTCCTGCTTTTGACACTTCAAATTAGATTATAAAAAATATTTTCTAAGCTTACTTCTTCTTACAATGAGGACAACCATTATATTCTGCACTGTAAAGTTTTTTACAGAATCTACATCTTATCTTACCATTACTATCTTCATCCCTAGCTTCTGACTTAGTTTCTACCTTGTGAACCGATGGAACAGTTGCAATAGTAGAATGAACAGGAGGAAGAGCAGTCTCTTTCTTAGACAATGTAATAATGTTTCCTATTATTATTAAAATTCCAAAAATAACAGCACCAAGCATAAATAATTGATTAGTTGGATCTGCAAGAGAGGCTTCCTGATTTACATATGAAATTACTGGAGCAATAACAAGGCCAATTCCTATAAGAAGTCCTATGATGTTACCTGGTTTTACCATTGTTTTCTTCTTCTCTGATGAAGAAGTTGAACTTTTTAAGTCTTGTTTTTCACCGCTAGCGTTCTTCTTTGAAGGAAGAATAATCATGCAGACTATTGAAGTAATAAGACTAATTATTGGAGAAAGAAAGATAAAAATTACAAACATTACAACTATCACAATAAGAATAGAATTGCTTTTTTTCTTGACAGCCAAAGAACCTGCCACAAACGCAATTATAGCAACAATGATTCTAACCATCCATAGAACATTTTGACTTAATGCACTGACATCCATGATAGTTTAGAATAGTTTCTAATATTTATTAATCTTCTTAATTTGGAGTTTATAAATAAATCACAATAATTCTTATAAATGATTAAATAGCATTCTTTTTATGCACAGAGTACATTTTAAAGCATTAGACTTTAGACCAAGCATTTCAGACCATAATCTATTTGCGGATTATGGCTATGTTTCGGACTTATCTCCTAAAGAAAAAGAATATCTCTTCAGATTTAATCTATCACTTAAGGAAACAGATGACAAGTTACCTTTGGCGGATTCTCAAATAATAATGGGTGAAACAGTTAGACTGGGCATTGAATATGAAAGTGGATCAAAAGGAAGAGGAGCCTTTATCATTTACAGGAAGATTAACGACCCAACTCTTGACCTTGTTATTAGAGCACACGAAGAATCTCATGCTGCCTGCTGGCTTGGCGTTAGACAATCTCTAGAGAGAAAAATTAATATTAAACATTTAGACGAAATGCTGGAAGAAGATTTTTGTGATGAAGGAGCACTATATGCTCTAAGATTGAGGAAATTATCTATTCCATCTTACTTTGAAAAATCCTCTGGCGGACATTGGAAACTAGATATCCTAAAAATGATGGAAGTCAGTTCTCAGATAACTCGATAATTCTAAATTACATCCTTATATAAACCCTCGAAATGCTCTATTTTAGGAGGAAAAACACAATGAAAGGAACAGTAAAATTTTTCAATAGCGAAAAAGAATTCGGTTTTATCACTGCAGAAGATGGAAAAGACTATTTTGTACACAAAAAAGATCTTCAAGCAGGAGTAATACTTAGTAAGGACGATGCAGTTACATTTGAAACTGAGAAAGGCGACAAAGGTATCAAAGCAGCTAAAGTCTTTAGAGTATAAATTATAAACTTAAACAATACAATTTACAATTTTTTTACAATTTTATAATATTAAGAGTAGCGAGAGCTCCATTTTAATCACTAATTATTTAAACAAGAAAGTTGATATATACTGATGAAAAAGGGGGCTTTTAGTTTAGGATTAGTATGCTTCATCTGTTTTACACTAATAGTTCTATTACCTTCAGCTAAAGCCACTCCTTCGGAAGATTTTCAAGATCATTTTAAAAAAATAAGCCACTATGCTGAAGAATATGATATTGGGAATATAAACTATGCGCAACTGATGATTTATCTCTCCGCTGAAAGGCAGGATATGGAAGAGTACATAGGACAAAAGAATTTTTCATCTCAAAAAGCCCAAGAAGTACTGGGTGCTCCTGCGAGGTCTACTAAATATATCTATTCAAAAAAAGTAGGAGACATGGTAAAAACAGAAAATGCCAATAATGCCTGGGAAAAAGTTATCTATGATGGTAAAAAGATAAGAATAAATTTTAAATTAGAGCCATTTTTATACTATGATGAAGAAAATAAGCAAGAACTGCTAATGACTGGTCTTGGACTTAATTTAGAATATAAACAAGCATCAAATTCAATATCTCTATCCGAAATAAAATCGAGTATTCAAGAAATTAAATCAATTGCAAAGACCTATTCAGACAATCCGGAAGATTCCATTGCTCTAGAACTCTCTAACAAAATAAACGAATTTCAAAATTTATTGAAATCTCATACAGAACAAAAATCCAGTGAGTGTAATTCAATTATGCAAGATATTTTTGGCACCAGTCAAAAAACAAAAGAAACTATACTTCATCAAGAAGCACTATTGTATGAAGGAGATAAATTTGATATAATTTCAAATATTGAAATATGCCAAGATTGTGGGGAAAACGCATGGATGCAAATCAATACCTATATGAAAGATTCCTACGGGGGGTACATGGGAATCTCTTCTGATAAGGGCTCAACAATAGATTATTCAAATATTGATTTTAAAAAGGAAATAAAAAATACTCTTAATGAATTAAGCTCAACAAAAGATGATAAAACTGCTTCAGAATTGTTAAACAAATTAAATGAACTTCAAAAAAAATGGGAAGAATCATTAAACATGTTAGCAAAAGATAATTCTAAGGACAAAATGCAAAATTTTACCGAGATTAAAGAAAATTTATTTCAAGAAAAAAAACAGTTCTATATTGACCTATTCTCTTCATATAATCCAGAGAAATACACTTTTACAAGAACCGAATATTCCCAGATTTTAGCAGAACATGCAGCTAAGCCAGAAATATGCAATAATAATATAGATGACAACCAAAATGGACAAATAGATTGTGCAGATAAAATGTGTGAGCATAATAATTGTGGAGAGGTAGATGGTGTTCAAATGATTTGTCAAAACAATCAATGTCAAAAAATAGATAATCAAGAGAGTTTTCAAGAAAATAATCAGTGTAAAGCCTATGATCCTATTAGCTGTAATGGAACAGTAATATTCAAAGGCACAGATTCAAACGGATGCCCCCTCGAACCAATATGTGTACAAAAAGCAGATATTTGCACAGACCCATCTCAATGTGGAACTACCGAATGCATAGAAGGAGACCATAAAAAAGTGAATTGTGAATCTGGTGATGGGCTAGTAATTGCAATTTGCCAGCATGGTAAATGGATTAGCACTGGGCAAGCTTGTTCTGTAAGTTCAAACGTTTCCTCAGAGAAGCAGGAACCAGAATGTAATTCTAAGGAAGATTGCACTTCTGACCAGGTTTGTAGTAATGGAAAATGTGTTCTATTGCCTGCATCACAAACAACCGAAGAAAAAACTGAATTCACAAATAATCCAACAACTGAGATAACTCCAGCTGAATCTACACCTCTAACAGGAGGAGTGATTGGTGCTATCAAATCCTTCACTGGTTTTTTTATTAGTGGATTTGCAACAGAAGATGAAAAAAAAGTTGAAAATAAAAATGACATGCAAAAATCAGAAGATGGGCAAATTTTACTTAGAGGGGAGTGCATGGAATCAAAAGAAGGAGTAGGAAGTAGCCTAAAAATAGAAAGTTGGGGATTTTTTTCAGATGTTGCTAATCAAAAAGAAAATTCTAAAGAAGATGATAAATGCAATATCCAATATCAAAATGATTTAACAGAAAGAAAAGAGCTTGAAAAAAGCCTGAACAATGATTTTGCAAAATGGTTTTTTGAAGAATACATTACAATTTCAGCAGAAGAATGGGACAAGAGAAGTAAAACAATGGATGATTTATATTGGAAAGATATAAACCTAGTTCAAAGTCTAGCATCAAACAAGGATTGCCCAAACTATAATCCTAACGCATTTAATCTGATTAATATGAGCTATGAAACTAGCTATGGAAGTATAAACTTTTGGGAAGAGTATAAATCAGCAAACATAAATGGAAATAAAGTAAATATTATCTCACCATACATGGGATTCTGGGTTTATCCTTCAGAAGAAACAATTAAAGCTAATATGAATACAATCATGAGCAATGAAAAATTTGATCCCTGGGACGACTCAAATGGAACAATCTTGGATAAAAAGGCTCAATACACCTTTAAATCCAATAAGAATATAATGAATAGTTTGGATTCATTTATTTCTAAATATGGAAAAGACAACAAGACAAATATTAAAATAGTTTTCAAGGATTATAACACAAATCAAGATGTCCTAGCCTTCTATGTTCAAATTAATCCAGAAGATATAATCCTCGTTAAACCAATGTTCCCAGAAAAAATACCAAAAGAAGATATCTATGCTGAAGTAGATTTCAATAGGCTACTTAGTCTAATGGAAAGTGTTCAAAAAGATACAAAAGAGTTCGATATACGTTCTCCTGAATGGGATAAAGAGATACATCCATCTCAATTAATAAAAAAAGGGGAAGTAGCAATATCTGTTTTCTTTAAACTAAGAGGATTTGTTAATTCTGCTGAAGTAACTCCAAAATCTGCTAAAGGTGATGCAATTTCATTCGCTACAAAGGTTTTTGCTGAAGTTTTCTCTAAGTCTAATGAAGATACAAATGACCTTTCAGGCATTAAGACAATAGAAGAAAACAGTACTACAGATAATTCCAAACTAACTGGAAATATTGTTTATATTCAATAGTAGAAAGGGGTTGTCTTTTAAAGTCATTCATATTGTTAATCATCCTCAGGATTAGTTGAAGGTTAATTTTATGTTCTTTTCTCAATTAGAAAATTAGTTAAACTTCAAGATACTACTAATTTAGCTTGATTTCGGTCAAGTCTTCTGACTTCGGTCAGTTGTGGAGAGATGAAAAACTTCGGTTTTAGTCTCTCCTTTTTTATTATAATAATCTTTAAAAACTAATAATTCACATTAAGAATAGAACAAAATGGAAATAGAAAACAAATTCAACATAAACGAATTGGCTGAAAATTATGGTAAATACTATGAAATCCCTCGTTTGGGATGTGAATCAGATTCTGATTATAGAAGAAAAGTTGCAGGAGAATTAAGAACTAGAGGGAATCTAATTGAAGCTCATGAAGCTCTATCAGGCAGAAGATATGATGATCCAAATCAAGGTCCTCTTGTACCAATGACTGGTCTAATGGGAGCAATGGCAAAAACATTGCAAGGCATAGAACATTTTCCAAATGACCCAGAAAGACAAGTAGAAAACGATGTTGATGCAGGAATTATCATCAGAAATGAAGATGGCTCAGCAGAATACATAAGAACAGTTTTCAATACTTTCGGTCCAGATGCAGGAATGGACATTTTAGATGCATTATCTGGGAAGAAATAAAGACATTTATCTCTTAATTTAATCAATATTTAAATCGTCTTTCATATTCTTTATGATCCATCCATTCTAGAATAACAGAAATTACTGTTGCTTTATCATTTTTAACCGTATAAATTAATCTCCATGCATCAGGAAGATTATATTTCCATAAGTTGGAAAGATTTCCAAATCTCTTAATGTACTCTTTAGGAATTAACTTTTTAGGAATTTGGATTCCACAAAAAGCGTTATCTTCAAGATTTTTAAAAGCTTTTTCTAATTGTTTTTTTAAATTCTCATCTACAATTTCTAGTTCGTTCATTACTTTTTTATCTCCAAAGAAAATTTCACTTTTCATTTTTATCCCATCTAAGATTTGTTTTTTTCATATATGCTCTAGTTCCTTCAGGATCCCAAATCCAGCCAATTTTCCCCTCAGCATCAACAGCAATTTTTCCAGAATATAAAAGATAATCAATAATAACTGAAAATGTTTGGTACATCATTTTTTTAGGAAGTTTCTCCCATAAACTTTTTTTCTTAAATTCTCCGCTATAATCATAGATAAATTTCTCAACCATCAAAACACTGTCTAATTGAGGATAATGTAAAATCTTTTGGATATTCATAGTTATATACACTTATATACCTTTAAATATTTTACTATTTGACTGATTATATCTCAATCTCAGCAATTAATGCTCTGTGGTCAGAAACTTTACCTTCACATTTTAGAGACTTAAACTTGAACTCTTTAGGGATTAGAATATAATCTAAAGTCCATCTGATTGGAGGAGAGGGATAGTATTCTTTCTCTGTTTGAGGATAAGAAACATACTTCTTGTATTCAAATGAATTAAGATAATCTTTTTTTATTAATTTGTTTAATAATCCAGTCTTCCAAAAGTTAAAATCTCCTACAATAATCGGCTTAATTTTTTTAGCTTTAATCTGCTTTAGGGTCTCCATTAAATGAAGTTTACTAAACAAGCTGTTATTTGAAAAATGCACTACAACAAGATTAAATTTCTCTTTAGCATTTATCTTAACAAATAGATTTCCACAATAGTGTATATCTTTAGGATGTTTTTTCAGAGGTAATTTGGTTATTTTTGAAATTGGAAATTTGGATAAAACAGCAGTTCCTTCAATGGAATATCTCTTATATTCTTCTGGTTTTTCTTTTCTTTTATCTGTTACTGCATAAAAAGCATAATAAGGATAATTTAATTTTCTCTTAAGTTGTTTTGCCTGATTATCTCCTTTTTTATTGAATTTAACATCATCTCTTATTTCTTGGAAGGTAATCACATCTGGATTATGTTTTTTAATAAATTGAATAATCTTTGGTTTTCGATATTCCCATTCTCCATAATTCCATATATTAAGATCAAGAATTTTAAGTTTCATCTTACGCTCTTTTTTAATTAAAATCTATTAAATTATTTAAACCTTGATATTTTGTTAGATTAACAAATGAAATCCTCTAAATCAACCCCCCAGAAACAACTCTGTGAGTCTATTCTAAAACTAATTAGCAAAACAGACCAAAGAATATTAGCAATTTGGGCTGCTAATTGTGCTAAGAAGGTATTGCCCTATTTTGAAAAAGCATATCCCAGAGACAAACGTCCAAGACAGGCTATTGAAGCAGCACGTGCTTGGTCAAAAGGAAAAATAAAAGTAGGCGAAGCAAGAAAGGCTGCACTTGCATCACATGCAGCAGCAAGAATAGCAAAAGCCGACAACAACATGAAAGCCTCACACGCTGCCAGAGCAGCAGGTCATGCTGCAGCAACTGCACACGTCCCCCGTCACGCATTTGGTCCTCTTTTCTACACGCTAAAGATTATCAACAACACTGATAAGTTTAGTGAAATCAACACTCCGAAGTCGAAGAGATTGCTGGAGAGGGAAGAGAAAAGATTAAATAAATTAAAAGATTAAGAAATTGGAAAAAGAAT
>CAIKWG010000011.1 GCA_903831045.1 uncultured archaeon
ATAGAATGCATCCTTTAGATTATCAAAAGTTTGTAAGTGTCGGATTACCAGCCCACGGATTAGATTTACCAGATAAAGCCTATCAAGATTCTAATTTTCAAGCGAATACCCCAGATGCTCCAATAATTCCTCAACAAAGTATTGAAGGTGATCGTTATACTGGTGATATAGCAATAGAAAATAACTTTGATATTAAAGATTTAGATGAAATTGTCTTGATGAAAAAGAAAAAACAATTAGAAAGAAAAATCGGTAAAATAGAAAAGAATGATTATGAATATAAAAAAATTAAGAGTCCGTTTTTAAGTGTTGGTACAGATGATTTAAATTTAATTGCTTTGAATGGAGCTACTAAAGGAAATGATAATGAGTTACATGAAGTTAATAAAGATACAAATCAACCAAGAGTAAGAGGATTAACACAAGGTGATTTATATGATCAAAATGATTTATTAAATATTCCTGAACATAATGAACGAGGCAAATTAAACATTAATCATTTTACTATGAATGTTGAAAGAGATATAAAAGATGAATTAGTGAAGAAAGAAAATACTATATCATTAGAAGAAAAAACCCAAAGAAAAATGAATGTTATTGAAGCTTATAAAAATAGACATAGTAGTTATAAAGTTAATACAAAAGAACCAAAAGAAATCTATGGAATAAAACAAAATAATGAAGCCATTGATTTACAAGAAAACCCTGATGAAATCGAAGTCCAAAAGAAACCCGTTTTTATTGTTGAAGCTAAGAAAGAACCAATTGAAATACCCAATGAAATTGAAATTCCTAAAAGAAAACCCGGAAGACCTAAAAAGGGAGGTTCAGTAAAAGAGGGCAAAGGTTATCCCGATCCAGCAGAAGTTGCAAGATTAGAAAGTATTAAAGGTGGACCTTATGATACATCTAGTACACAAGAATCATCTTATAAATATGGAAATGAATTGGTTGCAAATAATAGGGCAACTCATCCAGAAGATAACGTCAAAGGACCTCCTAAAGCTTATACGGACGCAGTTGCTTACAATAATGCTTTAAGATCCGGTATTAATTCAGCTCATAATATAGTATTCGATGCCTTGGGAAATGAAATTGGAGGTTTATTTGGCGGAAAAGTAAAACAGATTAGAAATGAACATTTGAAAAATATTGATGCACCTTTTGGACGATATGCCATTGATCAACGTAAATTAGGGCAAGGTATTATATCCGTCAGACATCCCAATACTAAGCATAAGATTTATGATTTACCAAACGTTCAAGCTTCATCACATCTTAAAAGAGTAATACAAGATATCTTAGATAAAAGACCATTAAATACTAAAGAATTAGATGTTCACGAACGTAGATATTTAGAAAGATTAGTTCATAAATCTGGAATCAATGTTGAACTACCACAACTCTTAAACGAAGAACCACAGCATTTCAAAGGTCGCGGAAGACCTCCTCATTTAGTCGGCGATGTTCGTCAAGTACTAAAAAATCGTTTCCAGATACTTACTGGTGAAATTCAAGCCGGTAACGATAGTAAGGAAATTAAAAAGGAACTTTATGACGTTTGTCATGAAATGGTTGAAAAAGGTATAATAACTAGTAGACAATGTAAAGAAGTTATAGAAAATTTCTGTTAAAA
>CAIKWG010000012.1 GCA_903831045.1 uncultured archaeon
AATCAAATCCATGTTGCTTATGCCACTCCAAACCTTCTGTACTGGCGTGCCATTCTTTAGTAAGAATTCTAATTTCATTAAGGTTTTTGAGATGTTTTTCTCTATATTCTTGATCCAACCATCTTTCTGTTGCATGTAGTTTTGTGTGTTCTTGACCAGAAATAAGTTTGAGATTAGAGATTTCATTGTTGAGCGGATTTTCATCAATATGATGGACATCATATCCGTCAGGAATAACTCCGAAGTTATCGGCATAGATCGCTCTATGTAAAAATCTCCTAATTCCATATTTTGCTTGACTTGACCAATAGACTCTATTGGCTCTCTCTTTTGAGTCTGGATACCTTCTATAGGTAATTCCTCTATAAATGATTGAAATGCTTTTTCCGTTTTTGTTTGACATAGATGCTCCTCTATACATGTCAATATATCACCGCATTTGAGTTCAAGAATAGGTATTTTTTTATTTTTTACAAAAACCGGATGATTTGCCGTTCCGAAAAGATTTCTATTATTTTTTGTTTGGAGGTGAAAAATTTCTTCAATTCCTGTATTTTGAGATGCTAAGGCTGGTAGGAAACCTTTTCTGGTTAAAATTAAATCTCCTACTTTAATATCCTCTATATTTTTAGGACCATCAATAGTTTGTATTTTTGTTCCAGCAATAAAGCAAAGGTCATTTCGTTGTGATTGATTTTCTTTATAGACACCTTGTATCAATGACTTAGAATCCCATAAAAGAGTTTCTAACTCTTTTATTAATCCTTGATTAGTTTGTTTAAGAATAAAAACGTTTCTAGTTATGAAATCGCTATTTAAAATTCCTATATGAGCCTCTTTACCTAATTTCTGAGCCTCAATGATTGGAAGACCATGAATCTGAACCATCTCTTGAATTCCTTGTTTATTAGCGGCGTCTCCAACAATATTGACAAAATCAAATCTTGTTTGATATTTCTTTATTTTAGCAGCCACAGCAGAAAAGGTTAACTCTTTGTATCTATCAGACTCTAATACATACATGTTATTGTTAATGAATGTGTTATATGCAGAGACTACAAATGTGGTTGCATCATTAAACCCCAAATCAAAAGATAATACATAAGAAGCTCCTTTAAGGAATTTTTCTGGCAAATCATTTATGTAATTATCATTAGTTGATTTATAAACTCGTGCATTATCTTCGATAACCCATTCTCCTAAATATTCTTGTTTAAATGTTGGAGTTTGTTGAATTAATGGATTATTAGAAATTAATTCATCTACTTGTTTTTGCATGTTATCTTTAACAAATGGATTATCTTTCCAACCCCAATGAAAATGTTTCAATCCTTCATATTTAGTATCTAATCTATTTAGTTTCCACCAATAATGTTCCCCCATATGATTTCCCGGCGTTCCAATCATACAAAGAGTTCCGTTATAATCTGCTAATGTTGGCATAATTACAGAGACAACTAATTCCTCTAGATCAGTTGTAAATGATTGGCATTCATCTATCACGGCAACAATATTTTTTTGACCTCTTAATTTATGTTTTTCTTTGGCAGAAGAATCTACCCCAGCTAAATAAATGATCGAACCATTCTCAAATCTAATCTCCAGTCCAACAAGTTCTGCTGGAACTTTTAATTTAAGAATGATAGTTTCAAAAATATCATGCCACATAACTTTTTTAGCAGAATCTTTAGTAAGATTTACATAGACTGATTTAGAGCCAGGATTATTTAACGCTTCATTTAACAAATACAAACCTACTGCCGTTGATTTGCCACTTCTTCTTGTTAAACAAGCTATTTTTCTCTTAGCTGGATCTCTAATAAAATCAAGTTGCTTATCAAATGCCTCAGATAGAACATTTGGAGGAGAATAATTATCTAATCTATCTAGATGTTCCTTGGCAAGCTTTTTCAAAAGTAGGTCTCTTTGACTCATGTCTTTTGGATCCTTTTTTTTCTAAAAGAACCATTTGTATTTCCTTTAGCTTTTTCAGAGATTATTTTTTTTGTTTCTTCTGTATGTCTTTTCCCCGTAGAAGCTATTCTTTTTTTCTGTTTAGCTTCTTCTGATTGT
>CAIKWG010000013.1 GCA_903831045.1 uncultured archaeon
AATTCAAAGATAAAAAAGTTTTATCCAAAAAAGAAATTTAACTCTCTTTTCAGATTTACATTTCATACTTCTTTTCAATATCTAAATGAAAATGAAAAAATAATAAATGAATTCTTTGTTTCCGACGGCAAAGTTATTAATGGAAATTTATCTGGTTATCCAATAGTTGAAGGTAAAAAAATTGAAATAAAGGTTCCAGATCCAAAGGAAGCCTATCTTGCAGCAAAAGAACATCTTAAACTTCAGCTGCTTGAAAAAACACAGGAACTTTCTAGAACATTGAATAAGAAATTAGAGAGAGAGTTGTTTAGAATTGAAGAACATTTCAAACATGAGAAAAAAGAGTATGATGACCATTTAAGCAAAAATCTACAGAGATTGGAGCAATCTAAAAAAGAAGAAGATTTGGAAAAAATTGAAAAGCAAAAAAAGAGTTTGCAAACACTAAAGGACCATAGAGATATTGAAGAACTGGATAGAGAAAAGCAAAGAGCAATGCAGATTGAAAAACAAAAACACATGCTTAATATTAATAATAAATTATTCAACACTACTCTTATCTATTATCCTCTCTTTTGCTCAAGGTTAGTTTTAGAAAATGATAATGCTTCAAGAGAGATAGAGGTTTCAATTGACCCTCTTACAAGAAAGTTAATTCCTTTTAAATGTGAAACTTGCAACGCAGACATAAAAGAAATTTTCCTTTGTACAACTGGCCACGCAATTTGTAAAAAATGTGCAGTTAAATGTGAATCCTGCTCTAAGATGTTCTGTAAAAAATGTTTATTTAGAAAATGTGAGCTGTGTAACAAAATGCTCTGCAAAGATTGTTATGTTAGATGTAGCTCCTGTGGTAAATTGATGTGTAAAACTCATACAAAGCACGACGAGCTTTCTAAAAAAACCATATGTAAAAATTGTCTAGTTAAATGTGAAAAATGTGGGGAATTTAAGGATCCCTCTGGATTTAGAAGCACTGGAAAACACAAGATTTGTGAAGTTTGCTTTAGAAAAGAAATGCAAAAGAAAACTCTGAATGGAATTTTTGATTAAATGCAATTAATAGAAATCTTTTTCATTAATAAAATAGGTTGGCTTTTTTCCAGAATATGTTAATATCAACTTATTCTTTGCACGTGATATGGCAACATAGAATAATCTTCTCTCTTCTTCCTCTCGGTCGTAGTCATACATTTTTATTTCTTCTATAACTGGATGTTCTGAAGCCTTGCAAGGAAAATTAAGTGCATTTACTCCCATTATAAAGACCATGTCTGCTTCTAGACCTTTAATAGAATGAATTGTTGCGAGGGTTATTTCTCCTTTGCTTTCAATATCTGGGCTGTCTTCTGTTTTTAGGATGTAAGGGATATTATTTTTCTTGAATATTTTTGCAAGTTCTTCAAGTTGTCTGTTTGTTCTTGCAAGTACAAATATTTCTCTAAGAGGAATTGCTAAATTTTTTATGTGTTCGGAAATAAATGTTAATTCTTCTTCTTCGCTATCAAATCTTTTTAATTCTAGATATTTTTCTCCTGAGAAATTTGATTCTAGGTCTGGCATCTTCATGTTTGAAATAACCTTGTTCATGAAAGCTACAATGTGCTCATTGCTACGATAGTTCTTGGTTAGATGGATTATCTTTGCAGATTCATGCTTCTTTTTGAAATCTAAAATAAAACGAATATCTGCTCCTCTCCATCCGAAGATCGCTTGACGAGGGTCACCAACGGCGAATAAATTGTCTGAAGCTAGGAGCTCTAGCAATTCTACTTGGATTGGATTTACATCCTGATATTCATCTACTAGTATATGCTGAAATTTTGGAATTTGTTTTGGATATTTCTTAAAAAATAGAATTGCATCTTGCATCTGGTCTGCAAAGGTTCTTAGACCTTGTATTTCCATTTGCTTTTTTAGGAAATTTACTATCTCATAAATCATTTTGTAATCTGAATTGTCTTTTAGTGGATTTTTTGTTTCTTCTATTTCTTTTCCTTTTAGTTTGATATAATCCAAAACTGAGAAACAATCATTCATGAGGATATTTTGCAATTGCTGAAAACTTTTATTTTTCTTTTGATTTAAATTAAAATATTTATCTATTGCTTTTTGCAAATCTAGCCCAATGTAATCAAGTGCGCTTAGGAATAAAATCATCTTTTCGTGATATCCAGCTAATCTTACTTTTCTTCCATATATTCTTCCTCCATTTTTAAGAAGAATCTTTTCACAGAAGGAGTTGAAAGTTTCAACATTTGTTCTAACTCCTATTTTTTCTAGCCTTCTTTGCATTTCCTCTCTCGCCTTTCGAGTAAAAGTTATTGCAAGTATTTCATCTCCTCTAATTTTCTTGTGCTTATTTAGAAATTCTATTCTTTTTGTAAGCACAGTTGTTTTTCCTGCTCCTGCTCCTGCAATGCAAAGTATTCTTGCAGAAGAATCAATTATTGCTCTTTTCTGAGGCATATTAAAACCTAAAAGAAAATCATGCAGTTCTTTAAACGCTTGAAGTTCCCTCTCGTTGAATTCTTCTTTTTCTTCCAGAATGGGTTCTAGTTTTTTTTCATTGTGGACTGGAGCAAGAAGTTCTTTTTTGCCTTTTTCTGTTAATTCCACAACTTTAATGAATTGATTAAATATTGAACTTTTAACTTCTGCAAATTTATTATACAAAACATTTTCAATTAGTAGCATTATTTCTTCTTTTTTTAAAAATTTTAGACTTCCAAAATTTTCAAAATCATAGAGTTCATTTTTTTCAATAGATTTGTTTGATTCATCTCCTTTAAGGAAGTCACAGAGTAGAACTTTTCCAACTGGAAATGGAATTTTCTTTAGAGCTTCTAGAACTCTCAAATAATCTTTAGAATCATCTCTTGAATATTCAGGGATTTCTATCATTTTTGAAAAAGACTGCTCAGCTTTTAAAAGATTTAGCTTTGGGAGAAAATTAATTATTGCAGAAGATTTAAAAACTCGTAGTTCCAGTTTAATTTATGGAAAAAACTATAGAGGCAAAGAGTGCCTCATGTCCCCATCTTGAGGAATGATTTTTCTAGCAGCGCTTCTAACAAAACTTTTAAATCACAATTACCTGAATTAAATATGATTAATGAAATTAATCTTGATACAAATTCAGGTGACAATTTATGGCGAATGTGGTCTAACGGTTATGACGTGCGGTTGTGGTCCGTACAAAGGGGGTTCGACTCCCCCCTTTCGCCCTCGAATGAAGTGAGAGGAAGAAAAGCTAGCCAAACTGGAGGTTTGAGCCCCCTTTCGCCCTCACCCCCTTTATCATTTGGGGAAAGTTCGTCTTCTTTAATTTTGAATGAAATGGATAAAAGCATAGAATTTGATTCTATTGGTGGATTGAGACTTGTTTCACCTTTTGGTTCTGTAGAAAATTTAGGAGGAATAAAATGGAAACAGTAAAAGGTTTCAAAGATTTCCTTGGGAAGGATGCAGAGAAATTTGCTTTTATAAGAGAAATAGCTAGGCAAACTTTTGAAAAATATAATTTTCAAGAAGTGCAAACTCCAATTGTAGAATATGAGAAATTTGTTAAAGGAGATAATGCAAATGATGAAGCAGTTTCAGATATATTTAGACTACAGGACAAAGGAAAAAGGGAACTGGCTCTTAGATATGAATTTACTTTTCAATTAAAAAGAATCGCAATTAATCAAAAATTACCTTTTAAGAGATTTCAGATTGGACCAGTATTTAGAGATGAGCCTGTTTCTGAAAATAGAGTTAGACAATTAACTCAATGTGATATTGATACTATCGGCGCTACAATAAAAGATGAAGCAGAAATTTTGGCAGTAATAAAAGAAGTTCTTGATGCATTAAAAATAAAATCGATAATTTATGTGAATAATAGAAAATTATTAAATGAAATTCTTGAAGAACAAGGTGTAAAAGAAGAGGAAAGAAGCGATGTCATTAGAGAGATTGATAAATTAGATAAATTATCTGAAAAAGAAATAATTGCAAATTTATCCAAATATGGAGCAGAGAAAATATCAAGTATTTTCAAAAAGCCAGAAGAATACTTCAAGAAATATGCTTCCTATGCAGAAATTGAAGAATTAAAGAAATATTGTAAGTTGTATGGATTTGAAATTAAATTTCAACCTTCACTTGCTCGTGGGCTTTCTTATTATACTGGAAACGTGTTTGAAGTAAAATCAACTATTAAGGAAACAATTTGCGGTGGAGGAACCTATATGATTGGAGAGAATATTGCCACTGGAATTTCTTTTTCAATTGAAAGATTAATGGCGGTTGTTAATTTATTAATGAAGATTGATAAAACTTTGATTGTTTCATTAAACCAAGACGCAAAAACAATATCCCTATCTAAACAATTGAGAAAATCTGGAAAAAATACAAGCGTTTATTTTGGAAAGCCAAGCAAGGCTCTTGAATATGCAAATTCTTATGGATTTAATCAGGTAATTTTTGTTGGAGAAAAGGAAGTTGAGCAAAAAAAGTTTAAAATTAAAAACTTAACCACCGGAAAAGAGATAATTCTTGTTTTAGACAAAAAAAAGAAAAATTAAGCTCTTCAAAAACTATTTAAATAAGTTCACTCTTGGATAAATGGAAAGGAGGTGTAAAATGTGCAAAGTATTAAATGTAATTGCAATGATTCTTGTATTCATAGGAGGCCTTAATTGGGGATTGGTTGGATTCTTCAATTTTGATATTGTGGCTACTATCTTTGGATATTGGGCTAATATAGTTTATGCTATTGTAGGTTTAGCAGCTCTTTACGGAATCATTTGGTCTTTCACTGGACATTGTGCCTGTGGATGTTGCCATGATGAAAAGCCTAAAAAGAAAAAGAAATAAATTTTTTATTCTTTTTTTATTCTTTTTTTTCTTATCTTTTAGTTAGAAGTCTTCGTTTCTGAAGCTATCCATGATTTCTTTGGATTTTTCTTTTTTTTCGTCCATTTCACATTTCAGTTTTTTGAGATAGAGCCTTGTTTCATCATAGGCTCTTGTCATTTCTTCTAGAATTGTGTGGCTCGGGTCGTAGGAATTGCATTTATCTAAAAAGTAGTCTGCTACTTTGAGGTATACCTTGTTTCTTTCCAATTCTGGATATGTTCTAAACCTTCGTTTAATTAATTCTTCTAGGGTTCCAAGATGAATTTTTCCTTCAATGTTAACTAATGTTTCTTTACGCATCTTAGAATAAAAGAAAAAGTTTGGTTTTATAGATTTCTGTGCTTCAATAGGATAGTTCAAAAAACATAAAAAGCCGTATCTCTTATATTTATCATGGCTAAAGAAAAAAGTCCTAAAATGCAGGAAGGAAATATATCTCTTATTCTAGATACATATGATGATATTTTTTCTGATTTTGACCCAAGACCTTTCTCAGAAAGATCGCTCTCAGATGATTTTCTTCAGGAATGCAAACGTGCTTCCATGGACAAAGAGGATAGATTAGAACTGAGCTTTCTTGTACCTAAAAAAGAAAGAAATATTGGTCATGAATTAATTATAAAAAAAAGATTAAAAAGTCATTTTCAAAAACATGCTCAGGAAAAACAGAAAAAGGTTAGAGCAATAAAGCGTGAAGGATTTATCTGGTTTGCATTTGGAGCTTTGGTTATGTTTGGATCTACCTTTTTGTATGATTTACCTCAGTTTTTCTTTAGATTTTTATTTATTGTTGCAGAACCAGCAGGGTGGTTTATGTTTTGGGAAGGCCTAGGTAAAATCTTTATGGATGCTAAAGAAAAAAAGCCAGAAGCTAATTTCTATACTAAGATGGCTAATGCAAAAGTTTCTTTCAGTGCATACTAGATAATTTTTTATAGTTAATTTGGTTTGATTAATTATGGCAATTAAAGCAAAGGCAATTTTGTTTGATATGGATAATACTCTTCTTGATTTTATGAAAATGAAGAGGAAAAGCTGTGAAGCAGCTATTGATGCTATGATTGATGCGGGTTTGCAGGTAGAAAGAGAAGAAGCTTTGAAATTACTCTATACTTTGTACGACAAATACGGGCTTGAATATCAAAAGATTTTTCAAAAATTCACACAGCACATTACAGGTAAAATTGATTACAAGATTATTTCCTATGGGGTTATTGCCTATAGAAAGATGAGAGAAAGTCATCTTGTACCCTATGCCAACGTTATCCCTACACTTATTCAATTAAAGAATCATCATAAACTTGCTATAATTTCTGATGCTCCAGTTATGGAAGCTTGGATGAGGCTTGTTGCAACTCGGTTAGATAATTTCTTTGACGTGGTTATTACCAAACGTGATGCTAGAAGGCAGAAGACTCATGCTGCTCCGTTTAAGGCTGCCTTGAAGGCGCTTGGCATTAAGGCTGAAGAAGCTATAATGGTTGGAGATAGAATCTCTAGGGATGTTCAAACTGCAAAGAAGCTTGGTATAAAAACGTGTTATGCTCGTTATGGAGATGAACAACCCCCTGCAAAAGGTGAAAGTGGGGCTGACTTTGAACTTTCAGATATAAAGGATCTTTTGGATATTGTAAGATACTAAAAATAAAAATGAAAAAATTCAAAAAAATAGATAAAAAATTAATTAAGCAATTTAAGAGCAGTCTTTTAGACGTAAAAGAAGAAAAAATAAAAAAAGTGGTTTAAACTTTCAAATACAAGAGTTTAAATATGCATATTTTCTATTGATTTCAGATGGCGTTATTGCTGTCTTAAATAAGATTCGGGAGGATAATAAGATGAAGATATATGTTGGGAACTTGTCGTTCAAGATTGAGGAAGCTGGTCTAAAAGACCTATTTACACCTTACGGGGATGTTGAAGAAGCTGTAATCATCAAGGATAAGTTTTCTGGGAGATCTAAAGGATTCGGGTTTGTAACTCTTACAAGCGATGACGCTGCTAAAAAAGCAATAGCTGAATTGCATGAAAAAGAAGTTGACGGTAGAAAACTAACTGTTAACGAAGCAAAACCAATTGATCCTAATAACAGACCACCAAGAAGAGATTCAGGCAGAAGTTTCGGCGGCGGAAGCGGCAGAAGTTCTGGTGGAAGAAGTTTTGGTAACAGAGATTCTGGCAGAGGTAGCTCTGGTGGAAGAAGTTCTGGCGGCAGAGGTCGTTATTAATTACTCATTTGAGTAAATTTATTTTTTTTATTTTTTAAGATTTTTTTTCTAGAAAGGTGCTTGTAATTTTTTATTTACAAGAAATTTCTCTTTTTTCAGGAGTTCTTGGGTCTTCCCAGTCTTGTGAAAATTGAACAGCAGCTCCAGTTGGAGTTAGCTTGATTAGCTTGTTATTCTTACAGGTTAGTTCATAGTCTTGACAATAGTGGTCTTCAGTGCAAACTGCTTTAGTCATGGATTTATCATAGGGAATCTTTGTCATACTAAGGCTCTGAGATGAAATCAGGATTAGAGAGAGTATTAGAAGCAATCCTACAAGCAATCCGATTATGTTTATTTTTTTCATTTTATAGGATAGGCTTTCTTTAATTCTTCATGGAAATAATTTCCTATGTCCAAAATAGCTTTTTTTCCTCCAAGCTTTTCAAGAACAATTTTACCTTGAGAAAGATAATAATTATATTCCTTTTCTGGAAAATCAAGATAATTGTTATATTCAAAGGTTTTTCCTTCAAGAGAGTGCAGTTGTTTCAAATCTTCACAGGCTATTGTTAGGTCTCCAATATATCCTGCATTAAGTGGAATGTCTAATAATTGTTCGGCACTAAGGCCTCCAAAAGCAATTAAAATTTGGTTCTTTAATCCTTGATGGCTTGGAATTCTTGGAGAAGTTTGAATAAATCTAAAGTTATTACTCTTTTCTAAATCCCCTGTTAGACAACCTTCATAGCCTAGCGCTTTGGCTATCATCCAGTGTCCCGCTTCATGATATAGAGGCCACATATCTTCTTCTATTGAATTCATATCTTTTATCATTCTTTAGTGACATATTAAACATATATAAATCTTCCCATAAATCTTTAAAAATCCTTTTGAGCTGAAATATTATGCACAAGAAAAAGGATAGACTTGAGAGTAAAGTTCTTAGAATTAATCATAATATGCTAAAAAGAGATGGTGAAGGTCATCCATATATCCCTTGGTGTGATTTTAATTATCATACTGGAATAATTAAGGCCGAATTTGTTTGCAGACAAAGAGAATGTGAACATTATCATCGATTGTATATTAGTGAAGAATCAAAATATCTAACTGAACTTATGAAATCCAATAGTCCAGAATTTTAATTAGGCTTATTCTAGGCAATATTCAGTATTAGTGAAATTAATCCAATAAGAAGAGAAATGAAAATTGCAACTATAAAAAATATTATTAAACAAATTATACTAACTATTTTTTGAACCCCGTTGTCAGTTATAATACCAAGGATTGCAAAAATAAGTGAAAGTAAAGCAATTGCAATTACTACTGTCCCCCAGAGTGTTACAAAGAAATTATCTGTGCTTTTCAAGAAAATAGCAAAAAATGGAATAACTAGAATTGAAAATAATAGAGAGATCATTCCTCCTAGACTTAGCCATCCAAATGGAAAGGCTCTTTTTGTTTTATTTTTCTTTTTCATTTTTATAAGGATAAAAGACTAATCGCCAGTATAATCGAGATAATTCCTGAAATTACTAAACAAACTATACTAAATACTCTTTGAGAATTTTTATTTTTTATAATTCCTAAAATTTCAATTATTAACGAAGCGATTGTGAATATAACTAGGAGGATCATTCTCACTGTCCAAAATTCAAACCAGGTTATATTTAGAAGTGAAAAAATCAGTGGCAAAATAAATATTAAAATCAATAATAGTGCTACACTTGCAAGAGAGAGCCATCCAAATGGAAAGCTTGGTTTTTTCCTCATTTTTGTTAATTAAGGGAATATTTTCGAATATAAAAACGTTTTGGAGTTAAGGATACTTTTTATTTTTTCTTCCAAGCGTCTAATTCAAGAATTCTTTTTTGGTCTTTTTTTTCTTTGTAAGTTCTAGGCACAAAGATTGGCTTTTTTGTTTTAGGATCTAGACCAGTATAATACATGCAAGTGGAAACAGTCATTGGAGTTGGAGTAAATATCTGAACAGACTCTGAATTCTTTAGTGTTTTTCTTTTTTCTGCAAGCTCTCTTGCTTCTTTCATTGTAGAACCCGGATGGGCAACCATAAAATAGTAAGATAATTCTCCGCAATCTAATTCCTTGAATCTTTTTATGAAATCATCTAGACTTCCCTTATTCTTATTCATTGCAGCTAGAACATTTTTGCTAACATGCTCTGGAGCAATCTTTAGATGACCAGAGATGTGATGTTTTAGTTCTTTTAGATATTCATCATTAACCAAATCATATCTTATTCCGCTTCTTACATAGAGATGTTTTACTTCTTTTATTTTTCTTATTTCTTGCAGTAGATGAATCAATCTTGAATGAGATTTGTCAAGTTTGTCGCAATTAATACAGTTTGCAAGATTGCATTTTCTACAATCCATTCCATACATATTTGCAGAGGGCCCTCCAAGGTCGTCGATATTTCCTTTGAAATGAGGAAGTTTTGTAATGTATTTTATCTCTCTTAGAATTGATTCCTCTGAACGGGAAACAATTTTTCCATCGGACATTAATCGTAGTGAACAAAAATTACAATTTCCGATACAACCTCTGTGAGTTACTACACTAAATTCAAATCCTTTCATATAATCTACTGTAACCTTTCTTGTAAAAGGCATTTCGTAATATTCATCTAAATCTTTAGGCGTATAAAGAGGAAATTTATATTGAAGCACATAGAAAGTATCTGTCTTTTGAGCTAGGTTTTTATTGCTGTCTAGAAGATTTTGCATTTCACAGAATTTTTCTTTAATGAAAATTTCTCCATGAGCTGGAAGAAGAGTAAATCCTTCAGGAAGTTCTCTTGAACGAATGCATGTTCCTTCAATGCCCTCTAGAGTCTGTTTATTCTTTATTCTTTTTGCAATTTCTAGACATTGTTTTTCTCCATAGCCATAGACTAGAATATTCGCTCGTGAAGAAAGTAGAATTGATTTTTTTATTTCATCTTCCCAATAGTCATAGTGACTAAATCTTCTTAGAGAGGCTTCAACTCCTCCAAGAACCATAATTGAATCTTTGAAATATTTCTTTACCCAGTTGCTGTAAACTAAAACTGCTTTATCTGGAACTTCTTTTTTGTAGGTTGGGTCGGCTTCTTCTCTTGGTTTTTTTAGTGCAGTATAATTTCTTAGCATTGAATCAATTGCACCAGAACTTATTCCAAAAAAAAGATTTGGCTTTCCAAGTTTAGTAATGTCTTTTTCGTGCTGAGGAGTTTCTATTACCCCCACTGTGAAATTGTTCTTTTCCAAATATCTCTTTAGAAGAGCTATTCCGCAGAGAGGATGGTCAATATATTTTTCTCCCGGGATGAAGATTACATCGTATGTCATAGAAAATGAAGGATAAATTGGGTTTTAAAACATTACTTTTTTCGATGTTCCCTGATTATTCTTAGTGATTCTTGTTCTAGCTTTTTAATTAGAATTTTGGAATCATAGTTTTTTGATAATTCCAGTGCAGATTTAGACATTACTTTCTGAAGTTTAGCATTGCCAAGTATTTTTAGCATAGCTTTGGCCATACTTCCAGAGGAATTATTTTTTACTAGTATCCCATTTACATTATTTCCTTTTGTTTCAATAAGCTCTCTAATGCCGTCGGTGTTTGGGCCGAGAATTGGAAGTCCCTTAAACATGGCTTCAATTAGACTTATTGGCTGAACTTCGGTATTACTCATTGTAACTATTGCTAAAAATTTAGTCATGAGGTCTGTTTTTAATATTATATTTCTGTCAAGTCTTCCAAGCATATGAACATTATGTTGTAAATTATTTTTTTTAATCAACTTTTTTAATTCATCAAAAGCTGGGCCATCTCCAATTAGATATAAATTAGTATTTTTATTTTTTGAAACAACTTTCTTAAAACTTTTAATCAGAAGAGGAAGATTCTTTTCAGCAGATAGTCTTCCAAGATAAACAAAACTGTTTTCTTTTATTTTGATGTTTGTTTTTTTACTATCCAATTCTTTCGTGTCTACAAAATTATTGATTACAATAACATTTTTGTTTATTTTTCTTTTTTCCAAATCTTTTTTTATATCTCTTGAAGGAGAGATTACTGCATCGCAATCTTTGTAGAAAAATTTGAGGTATCTCCAGGCCATTTTTTCAAGATTCATCGCTTGAGTAACTTTTCCGAGATTAGAAATATTGTCCTTGTGAGCTATACGAGTATGAAATACACCTACCAGAGGCTTATCAAAGAATTTTGCTAGAGTTATTGATTTTAATCCTAGAGTAAATGGAGTTTGATGAAATACTATATCTGGATTTATTTTTTTAAACAGTTGAAAATCTTCTAGGCTAAACACACTGGTAAATTTAAACCCTGGATAAAAAAATGCTTTCACTCCACGATATTGAAATATCTTTACATTCTTATTGAATATCTTTTCATAGGCAGATGCTTCTTTGGATTTTGGAAGAAATAGATAGACTTTATGCCCCATCTCAGATAATCCTTTAGTTATCATTACAATATAACTTACAACTCCACTATTTATTGGGTAGAATGCATCTGAAAAAATTGCTATTTTCATCTTATTATTAATAGATTTTGGGATATAAAAGGTTATTTGAGAAAGTTATTATTACTCCCATCTATAAAAACAATAACCTTTTCCTTGAAATTCATCATCTTTTAAAACCTCAATATTCATTAAAAAAATAAACCCAGCTTTGCCGAAGCAATGCTGGGGTGTATATGATTGTATATAATAAAAAGGATATAAAAATGTTACGTTTTATTTCATTCTTCCACAGTCTGTATTGTTGTAAACAAACAATGTTCCAAGGCCTTGATTTACGATTTCTTTGTTAACAAGCACCATCTCTTTAGTATTGTTCACAGTTATCCAGGCGAGTGTTCTATTGTATTTGTCTGTTCCTTCTGATTCTATTAATATTTCTTTTCCAATAATTGAATTTGAGAGGAAAGCTTTTGCTTCTTCATAACCTGCTTCTCCTTTTTCAGGAGTGTCTACACATAGAAGTCTTACTGTTTCTCCGTTGGAAAGTGCAATTGTATCTCCATCAACTATTGCAAAAGCGTTTGAAACAGAAATTTGACCGCCCGAACTATGAGCATATATCGTTTTTATTGCAAAATACAGAATGAACATTATTATTAGAAGAATTATTATTTTAATCAAAGTTTTTCTTAATATGAGCTTCCAATTCATAGAATATCTAAGACGAATGAGTTTTTAGTATTTTCCATCCCATTCATTAATAAAATTAGATACATATTTTTTCATAAAGCTGTATCTTCTTTTGGCTAAGGTTTTTCCAGTTTTTGTATTGAATGAACTTGGAGTTACTTTTAGTAATTTATATTGTAAATAACTAATTGCTGATTCTCCTTCTTTTGCATAAACTGGACGTTTGTATTCTTCTGTAAAACCTGAAGCGATAACTCTTGCTACGGTTATTGCCCCCAATGCATCCAATCTATCTGCATCCTGAAGAATTTGAGCTTCTTTTGTTTCTGCTTTAATATTTGTAGATTTTCTATGAACTTTAATTGCATAGCAAACTGCTTCAATTTTCTCTGGGGGGAAATTATGCTGTTCTAGAATTGTTCTTGCCATTATACTTCCTTCTGCTGCATGACATTTGCATTCTTTTCTTGATTGTTTTGCTCTAGCAACATCATGTAACAAACTTGCAGCCTTTACTATCTCTAAATCTGCTTTCTCTTTTTTTGCTATTTTTAGTGCCAGTTCATAAACTCTTTCGGTATGTTCAAGTTTATGACTTCCGTCATCTTCATCAAAATGAATCCTAATATCTTCTTTTAATTCTTCAAAATTCATATATAAAAAAAGGAAGTAGGGTTTTTAGATTTTTGTTAAAATCTAGATTAAAAAAATTATAAAAAATAAAATAAATGTGCTTATTTCTTTAGTTTGATTAATACAAGGCCAGCAACTACAACTGCTACTAGATTTGCAATTGCTAAACTAGTTGCTCCTCCGGTGAAACCATCGTAGGTTAGAACTAGAGCACCAATCATATAGACTAGTATAAACCATTTGTTAATAGTCTTTGATTTCTTTTTCTTCATTAGAACTGCAAGCTGTATTATCCATGCTAAAACAATTAAAATTAATCCAATTAATGCTAACATTATTTTTACCTCCTTTTAGTTTCCTATGTCTTCAAACCAAATTTTTTTATTTTGGTTAATATATTTCTTCATCATCTCTGCACATTCTGGTAGATTCAAATTAATCAGTTTTATTCCTCTTTTTTTTAGATAGGCTTCTGGACCCTTGAAGTTTTTATTTTCTGCCATAACTACTAGGGGAATTTTATACAATAGAACTGCTCCAGAACACATGTCACAGGGTGAAAGAGTAGTATAGAGAGTGCATTGTTTGTAGTCTTTTGCAGACAATCTTCCTGCATTTTCAAGTGCATTCATTTCGGCGTGTTCAATAGGATTACTATCCTGAATTCTTCTATTATGGCCTCTTCCAATTATTTTATTATTTTTAACAAGAACAGAACCAATGGGCTCTCCACCCTCTTTTAGTCCTCTTTTAGCCTCTTTAATTGCTTCATCCATAAATTTTAGATGATTGCTTCTAGCATCTCTTTACATAACTAGTCTAGGAGAAAGAGTTATTTAAATTTAATTAATTCATCACAATTAATTATAAATAGTTGATCCACCTATTAAAATAATGGAAAAAGACTCTAAAAAGTCTAATTCAGACAGAATCAACGAACTAGAAAAGATTGTAAATGAAGTTGTTCATGTTGACAGAGGACTCCATACATCTCACATTTTTAATAAAAGGGATTGCTATCATCATTGTTCTCAGGAAGTAAGAGTTATGGATTATGTGACTCGTCATGCTTATTCTTATCCTAGAAGGCTCCTAGCTAAAGTAGAATTGTTTTATTATTGGTTGAAGAATTAATGAAAGATTAATTATTCTTCTCTTTCTATGTCTTGCAATAGTTCATCTAAACTGAAATAATTGTTAAATCCACGAGCATCGAGTCCTAGGGCACCATCAAATTTCTCATTTGTTAGATCTGGAGAACTGTAAACATGATAATCTCTTTTTACTGCTCCTTTTATCGTTTCATAATAACAAGCTCCCCTATTTATCCCAGTTACTATTAAATTTTTAATATTTTCAACATCTAATTTATCTCGTAATCCAGATTCTCTTACCAGTTTAGACTGGGAAGATCTCAAATCGAAAGTATCATAGGAACCATCACGATAGTAGGTTTCTGCACTATCATTTGATTCAGCGATTATAAAACCATTATCATTATATTTAGGGATAATCTTGGCTTTCTTATTTAGGAATGGCTGTAGTTCATCAATTGTTTTCCCACAGGCTTCATATTCTAATACAAAAATCGGAAGGTCTTGTTTATTTGCATATTCTAATAGTCTTCTTTGATTTTCAACTAGTTCTTCGTCATCTATGCACCATCTGAACTTATCTTGCATGTCTATTAGTAAAACTCCTAGGTTTTTCATAAGCCTGCGTAATAATCAGAATTTATAAGAATTTGCATTTCCAGAAATATTTATAATATTTCTGTTCTTGATATAATGTATGAAATATAAGGAATTTGATTATTATATTTTCTTAGATTATTCTGTTGATTTAATTGGTTATTCAATCCTTGAAAAGAAGAAATTATTTGAGTTAATTCCGAAAATTTCTAAATTTGCACATTACAGAGAAGTAAAGAATAAACCTTCATACGTGCATGCAATAAAAGGTATAATCGAAAAGAACAAGATAACTAGTTTCTTTTTGAAGCATAGAATTAAAGAAATGAGAAATAATATGGATATTTACATAGATATTTACAGTTTCATTAAAACTCATCCAAATTGCATCATTTTTGCTTCGGTAGATGATCATGAATATTCAAATTTCTATAAATTTATTAAAAAGACTGATGGAAAGAATATCACAGTTAAACCTGAAAGCAAGTTAATTAAAAATAGTCCAGAATATCGAGTAAGCCTCGTTTTAGATAGTTTACTTAATATTGAAAGACTAAAGAGAATTAACACAGAATAAATGAGGGTAAGAAGGTCCGTCAAACCTACTCCCTATACCAATGCAGAGCATGTATAGCTTTCGTCAGGTCCTGTTCCCCTTATAATTTAGTGACTATTCTGAATTTTTTAAACCTTTCGTATTGTTAAGGAGTGAGCATGTAATCGGATATAAAGAAAATATTTATAAATTCCTTCCTCTTAGTCTAGCTTAGAGGGTAAATGGTTTCGCAAGAGTTGTCTGCCATTCTTCTGCCAGCATTGTTGGGAGGATTAGGAGGCTTAACAAGAGGTGTTGTAGGATTGTTAAAAGCAATCTCACTTAGAAGAAAGATTCTTTGGGGTTATTATTTAGTTACTGTTCTTGTTGCTATTGTAATTGGGGCTTTTACTGGATTAATATTTAATTTTGATTATAGATTATCTCTATTAGCAGGTTATGCTGGAACAGATATCTTGGAAGGTATTTACAAGAGTTTTGCAGTTCAGAAGGTTTATGTTGGAAATGCGAAGGTAACTAAGAAATAAATGATAAGACAATGGTTAACAAAGAGTTAGTTAGTTTTGTAAAAGAGGCAAGAAGAAGAGGTTTTGGAGATGTTGATATAAAAAAGGCTTTGATTAATCATGGTTGGCCAACTGAGAGAGTTGATGAAGCTTTTGTTTATCTTATTCCAAAAAACAAAAATAAGAATCAAGTCACATTGTTTCTAAGCAACGAGTTGACAGATGTCTTAGAAAAAAGAGCAAAGAAGAATATGCTTACTCTTTCTGAGCAGATTGAGGATATTCTAAGGCGTAGCACAATTAGTCAATCTAACAAAAAGAAATCGCCCTATGACGCTAAGTTGGATGATACATTGATTTCTATTTTCTCTAGAAGGAAAAGTGGACCGAAGGAAAAGAAGTGATTTTTCATTAAGTTTATAAGATCTAGCTAATTTCTGAAAATATGTTAAACCTCAATGAAATAATGAGAGAGTATGAACCTTTGTATAAAGAATGGGAAAATGGTAATTTCCATCATGTCACTCATAATTTAATGACCATTGCAAACTTAGCAGATTTTAGAGGTAAAACAAAAGAGGTTAATGAAACTTTAGATAGTTTGAAGAAATATTTAACCCTTTTAGATGAATTTCCTGAGTTTAAGGAAAGAGAATTAACTCAGACCAATCCTGATGCCCTGAGGGGTGTTGAAGATTATGTTAATAGATGTTCTGAGAGATTGAGGGGAAAGTAGACCACAATAATCTTTAAAAATAATTAACTTTTAAAAGAAATATGTTAGATTTTGATAGACTATTAGGGGCATATGCACCGGTGTATTTAGAAGATAAGTTTTGTAATTTTAATCATGTAACTCGTAATTTAATTGCTCTTGTTCTTATTGGAGATTCGGATAAAGTGAAAGAAGATAGCTTAGACAATGTGAAGAGATATTTAACTCTTTTAGATGAATTTCCTGAGTTTAAGGAAAGAGAATTAACTCAATATACTTCTGATGTTTTGGGCAGTATTGAAGATTATATTAATGGATATGAAAGGGGATTGAGGAAGGTAAAATAGAATGACAAAAGTTCCATTTATTTATACAGAATGCAGAGAAAGCATTGGTTTTGATATAAATCTTGTTGAAAAGAAAGTTAATGGTAATTCAAGTGGAGTAGATATTACTGGAATCTCAAAAATAGTTGAGGGTGATTCTAGAGGATTAGATGTTACAGCAGTATACAAATCAGTTGAAGGTAGTTCTGAAGGAATGGATATTGGTTTAGTTAAAATTGTTGAAGGAGATGCAATAGGATTTGATATTAGTGGGGTAACAAAGATTGTCAAGGGATGTTCAAAGGGAGTTAGTTTAACAGGAGTTTATAATTATTCTTGGGGAGTTGAGGATTTTCTTATTCAGTATGGTACTCTTGGAAATTATATTGAAAAAAAAGATGACAAGAGTTTTGGACTTCAGGTTGGGTTATATAATCGAATTGGAGACCAAACTTGCCCTTTGATTAATGTTTGGGGATTAAAGAATATTCCTAAGTATCTTAAAAATAAAAAGAAAGCATATGATATTAAAGTAACAGAAAGGGCGTTGGAAATGTTGAAGAGAGAGAAAAGCAAGGAAGATGCTAATGGTTTTTTAACTGGAAAAGAATATGGAAATGGATTTGTTGGGGAGAAAAAATAAGTAAAAGAATTTCGTAGTTTTTAAAAAATAGAGCTAAAAATACTATAAGTTTATTTTTAATCATGTAACTCATAATTTGATTGTTATTGCATCAATTAACTCAGACTACTTCTGATATCTTGGGTAGTGTTTATGATTATGTTGGAAGATGTGAGGAGAGATTGAGAGGGGAGTAATGGGGAATTAAATATTAATTGTAAATAGATCTATGATTTGAAAAAGAAAACCAATGCAAAATAAACTAATCCATAGTCCTACTCTTATCTCTTTAGCATTAAGTTTTATCTTTATAGGTGGGGTGTAGTCTCCTGTAAATTGATATACTCCTTGACAGACTAAACTGTATATTTTAGGACGTATAGAACTGCCAGAAATAGTTTCAAGAATTATTGCAAATGTTCCTACAAAGTTTAGGAGTAATCCTATAAATGTTATTATCATTTTAAGTTGCTTTTATAGAAGATTCTGAATTTTTAAGGATTATTGTTGTGGTTAAAA
This sequence comes from uncultured archaeon, assembly GCA_903831045.1. Classification (GTDB taxonomy): domain Archaea; phylum Nanobdellota; class Nanobdellia; order Pacearchaeales; family GW2011-AR1; genus GW2011-AR1. Next base: position 17,866 of record CAIKWG010000013.1, read on the forward strand.
TCTATTGATTCCTGGTTTAATCTCTTCCTGAGGAAGATAACTTTCTTCTCCATATCCAGATATTTTTGTTACTAATTCAAACTCCCCTTCACAATCTTCAGTATAAACTGTTAATAAAAAACTTGCTGTTTGAAATGGATTTAAATCTAAAGTTTGAAACTGAAGAGATTGAAATTCATCTCCATCAGGTTTATTATAAGAAATGAATATGCCTCCATTAATCAATGATGAATCTTCCATTACTAAGTCTGCTGCATAAAGTCCTTTTTTAGTTTCATTTGGACTTATTTTAATAGAGATCCATCCAATTGCTTTTTTATCATTATTGGTTATCTTCAGATGATAAGAATGTGTAAGCCCATTGCAATAAATTTTCTCAATTTCTGGAGAAAGAATAATCTTGTCTGCATTGGAATCTAATTGATATTTATCTAACTTTGGGGCAAGAATATAAAATAATGGATTAAAAATTAAACTTAAGATTAATCCACTTAAAAGACCAGTTATTAACCCAATTATTATTCCCGTTTTATTAGTCTTGCAAAATTCTTTAATTCTGCTCATTTTATTTTCTCCCCCGCCTCATATCTCCTTTCTTTTGATTCTTTGTAAGGAGGCCATCCAATAAAGATAATAATGTATAAATAATTAATGTTTCCGTTGTTAAAATTAAATAGTTTATACTCCCTATTTTGCCTTGATGAACCAAGAAGATATAATAAATCAATAAAGGATAAAGTAAATAAGATAAATAATAAATCCAGCTCTTTTTTATTTTATGTTTAATTTCAAAAGCTAATATTAAAAACATTATTGCTAGTAATGGTAAAATCCACCACTCAATTAATCCTTTTGAATTTTCTATCAATCTCCTAACAAAAGTTTCTGCTAGAATAAAACCTGAAACAATAATAATCAATTGCGAGATGAATTCTCGGTCTATTTCTTCTATTTGAAATTTCATAATTCTTTTGATAATGCCAACTTTTTAACAATTTCTATACTCTGATTAAAACGTGTAAGGAAGACAATCTTCTACACACCAACTGAATTCATCAACACATTCTAGTTCATAAAATTCAGCATAAGAAGAACTTGTAATGATCTCACAACTAACATCTGGAGAAAAATCATCAAGACAATCTTGTACGCAATTAACTTTCTCTTCATTTACTTCTTTTTCACCTCTTAATGTCCCATTAGTAGATACTGCAAGAATTAAGAGAATACCCAATATCCAGCATATTGTCTTAAATTTCCTAATTTGATAATCTTTACATGATTTCTTATGAATTTTACATAAATCATAAGTATCAAATCTCTTTTTGCACCCTTTGCATAAAAATCCTTCGGGTTTATTCATATTAAAACTAGTTAATCCTTTTATTTAAACTCTTATGGTGTTAAGTTCGGAGAACTTTGATTAAAAATCATAGCAATACCAAAACCTAAAAGAACTATTGCCAAAATAATAATAAACATAATCCAAAGATATTTCCACAACATCTTATTTTGCATTTCAATATTTTCCTTTTCTTTTTTTAATTGTGCTGGAGATTTGTCTTTGTCTTCTAATTTTTTAATTCTATAAGATAATACAAAAACAACAAAAGCCATAGAAAAAATTATCATCCATGCCCAATATTCCATTATTTTCTTACTCTTTTCTTTTATTTAACCCTTTCCCTTATAACTTCTTCAATTTTATCAGCACATTCCACTACATTTTTATTAATATCATTTTCCCAAAATCTTAGCAAAGTCCAAGAGCCGTTATCTGCTTTTTCTATATACCCTTTTTTTCCTTTATCTTTGTTTATGCCTTTTATTTGTTGTTGATTCTTTGGAGAAGAATATATCTCAGGATTGCAATGCCAATAGTCTCCATCTACTTCAATAATGATTTTTTGTTTTGGAAAACAAAAATCGCACATAAATTTATCCATGAATTTATATTGATGAATAAAGTCTTCTCCTTCTTTATACCCTCTTTTAAGTAACTCTTCTTTTAGTTGTCTTTCTGGTTTTGTATTCTGAACATTTGGAAAATTATTAGATTTAAATTGTGCTAAAATTTGTTTTCTTTTTATTTCTCTGTATTCAGGAGTAGAACGAATTTGTCTAATCTTGTTGATAGTTTCCTTAGAAAAGTGTTTTCCTTTCATCCAAGAAGTTTGACCCTTTTTAAATTGTGTTTTTGTAGAATTATGAAAACCTTTGTGATTTTCACTTTGTTTTTTTCTTAATTCTGTATTACTCCAAGCCTTTTTAACTCCTTCAGCCATTTTAATTTTTGATGATGCGTTCATAGGAATTCCCTTGTTCCAACTAGTTTTTCCCTTATTTGCTAAACTAATCTTTTTCCCTATTTCAGGATGTGCTAATAACGTCGTTTTATGAGTTTGTTTTTGCTTTTCAATCGTTTCATTAGAAGGTCTCTTTCCCTTATTCCAAGGTATACGGCCTTTCATTTTTTCTTTCTGCTCTTCTGAAAGTTTTTTACCTTTATGAGATTCACTTAATTTATTTCTTTGCTCAAGAGTCATCTTAGAACCTTTTTTCATATTAAAATTAAGAATTAGAACATTAAAATCATTTCTATAAAAAATTGCTTTCTTTACCAATCTTTGCAGTAACAGATTAAATGGTCTTTATCACACTCAAACTTCCCATAATCAAGTTTCTTAGCACTGCAAATTGTAGCGCATATTCTTTCCTTGAATCCTTTTTCAGAAATCCCATCACTTTGAGCCAGAAGTTCTAAAGTTGCGCATCCACTACCACCATCAATTTGAGTATAATTAACATTTTGATCAAGAATATTTACATTAGAAAAACCATCTCTTAATCTATCAAAAGATAGGGGATTTAATATAAAACTTACAATTAAACTACCAATTACAAAAAGAAATAAACCGATTAAGATGTGCCACCATTTCATAAATTAATTAGTTCTTGCTTTTATTTAAAGTTACCTTTAACCTAAAGCCCAGTTCCATATTCTTGGAACAACCCAAATAAGACCCATGATTACAAGAAATGAGATAAATAACCAAAGGACTAAAGAAAGAAATCTTCTTACTGCACGAGCATAATATCTCATTGCTTTGGCCTCTTTTGAAGATTTTCTATGATGTCTTCTCATGTTTTATTAAAGAAACACTTGTTTATAAATCCTTTTTAAGGGGATATTTTAAAGATAATTGTTTTCCTAAATCTATTAAATAATCTCTACCGTATTTTCCGTTTTCAAGGCCATACAATAAAGATGTGGGAATTACTTTAAGACCTTGATTTATTGCAACAATTCCTAATGCTATTGACGCAACACTATCTACATCTCCCCCCAAAAGAATTGATTCTTTTAATGTTTGTGTTGAACTTTCTGAAAATTTAGATAATAAATAAAGAACTGCTCCTGCAGTTTTCATTCCATCGCAAGGAACCCCAAACTTTTCATTATCTTTTCCGAAAAGAATTTTTGGATCAAAATATTTCATATTCTTTACTTCATCAAAATATTCTAAAGATTCTTTATCAAGTCCCTTACATACATCAATGCAAAAATCAAATATTTTTTCTGGTTTTCCAAGATTATAATAAAAATAATGAGAAGCAGCTGAGATACATACAGAAGAGGTTATTCCTTTAGGCGTATTGTGGGTTGATTCTGCATTAATTGTAGAATATTTAATTACATCTTGAATATTTGGTAAAAGCCCAATCGGTGCAGACCTCATACAAGCTCCGTTTCTTATAGAATTACCATTTACCTTTTTTAAAAAATCTTTTCCATTAATTGAATCAGATAATGCCTTTTTAGTTGCAGTCGAATAACCACTATGGGGGTCCCTATGATAAACTTCTACAAATTTTTGAGCAAGATTTTCTTTTGTAAATTTATCTTTGGATAATAGAAGTTCTATAACTGCGATGCTCATTTGAGTATCATCAGTATACTTTCCTTTTTTTGATTCATTCTTTCTGGAATATCTATTAAAATTAAAATGTTTTAAAATATCTGCTCGAGATTTCATTTCATATCCTGCTCCAAAAGCATCTCCTATCCCTATTCCCACTAGCATATTTTGACATTTGTTTAAAGATTTAGTAAACTTATCCTCCGAACCAAAAAGTTCTTCAAATTGTTTAATAATATCCTCTCGGGATTTATTTCCGTCAATAAAGATATCTGCTTCTTTTCTTTGAATTTCTTCATATTTTTTAGATTCTGGGATAACTGTATTCATAGTATAATCAATATTTCTGCTTGTTCCATCTCTTTTTGTTCTACGATAAATAAGATTGGCATCTGAAACATTAACCCAAATCTTCTTGTCAAAAAGTTCATTTAATTCTTTATTCACAAAAAGTAAATATCCTTCTACAATTATTACTTTGTGGGGTTTAACTTCTCTATCAAATATTTCCGTCCACCTATGGGTTGGAATATGCGTAGAATTTCCATTTTTTAGTTTTTTAATAGAATAAATCAATCTATCAAACCTTAAAGCGTCAGGTCTTTCCCAGTTATCAGCTTTAACCTTGAAAAATTTATCTTGTTCGATATGTAAAAAATCCCCCCTATATTTTGCTTCGAGCTCTTTTATAATGGTAGATTTACCAGAACAACTTCTACCGCACACTCCAATTATTATTGGTTTTATTTTTTTTGAAAATAACATTTTATACTTTTTTTAATTTTCCATTTTATTTAAATTATTGGATTTAATCCCTGGCCTTATTGAACAAAGTAATAACATTCTAGCCTGTATCCATATTGCGGGTCATAAGAACAAGATTCAGGATTACTCATCTTACATTCTTCTGGCGGTAAAAAAACTCCCTTTGCAGTATATGAATGAGCATAATTCTGTCCATAATAATTATATTCGTAAACCCTTTGTTTTTCAGTGCAATATCCCGCTATAGCAATTTGATAACCTTGCTTGTCTGTCATAGTCCACCAGCTATATTCTGGACTTAATCCTCCAATGATTGTTATATTTTTGCCAACATATTTTTCTGGGTATTGTGCTAAATCTTTTATTGATACCAGAGTATAACTTCCTGGAGAAGAAGAAGCAAAATTAAAAATATTCAAATACCCTTTATAACATAAAATCCAAACTAATAATAGTACTAATAAACTTACTATTAACCAAAGAAAACTGTTCTTTTTATAAAAAGGTTTATCCATATTAAGAGTAATCCTTTTGTTTATTTAAATCTTATTTAACCCTTTCCCTCTCCAACAAACCCTAAACCCCCGCCCAAGTTCCCTTGATGATTATTCTGTTAGGATAATCTGTGCTTAATGCCTCTTTAAATTCACGAATTAAGAAGTCAAGAGTTGAATACATTGACCAAGAACCGCTGTCTATTTTTATGATAAAGGTTTGCTCGTTTATTTGCTCAATCTTATGCACAGCATCAGAAGATATTTCTCTTGAAAGATTCTCGTAAAGCATAACAACTCTTTTTGGGTTTTCAACTCGTTCAGGAAATCTAATTCTTATTTGGGCTCTTGCAGGCTTTATGCTTATTTGTTCTCGGGTTAGAACTACGCTTCTTTTCTCTCTTTCTTTTTCATAGCCCTGCTCTCCAGTTAATTTCAAACTCCCATCAGAATTAAATTGTAAAAAGCCCATTTTAAGCTTAAGAAAACTTGTTTTTTAAATTTAGGCAATTTGATAAATTTTTATGTTCTTTATTTAAAAAGATCTTCAAAATGTTACAATGTTACAAAAACGAAGCTTTTTTATACCTCTTGGTCTTAGATATTTCATGCAGTAATGCGGTTCGGCGTTTCGTAATTTATTACGGGACAAAGTTCGTTACGGCTCTTAGAGCTCTGGTTACTGCTATTTTTTTATTATTTTAATTAGGTTATCTATATTTAAATTAACAGCAGTATAATCTTTTAATTTAATCTTATTTCTTTCTCTAAATGCTTTTCCAGCTTCATCTATTAAAGAAGGTTTTGAAAACTTAGTTAAAACAATATCTTCTAATTTAAGTGAAGGGATAATTTTTGTAAAATGCTTAAAAATCATATCCTTTATTTCATGAAAATGCCCATCAATATCATTACAAATCTCTATGCCCACATTATTAACTGCCCCTAAATCATAAATAGCTTTTTCTATTAAAAGAATTAAAACTGCAGTGTGAAATCTTATTCTAAATCGTTTCTTTTTTTGCTTTTCAGAATTAGAATTAATCTTTAATTCCCCATTTCTAAATAAATAAACCAATCTATCTTTTATTGATTGATGAATGTTCACACCATAAATTCTTTCTTTATTTAATACTAAAACAATAGAATAATCTTTTTCGAATAAATCACTTCCTGATTTGTCTAATTGAAATAAGGTTATCATTCTTTTTCCAATTTCTTA
>CAIKWG010000014.1 GCA_903831045.1 uncultured archaeon
CTCCAGTTAAATTTCTTAATGCTAAACCTGAATCTACATAACATCCCTTGAACTTATTCAAATCTGTTTCTAAATCTGCTTGAGTTGGAATTCTATAATCTGAATGATACTTTTTAGAAAACATATCAACTGCTGTTGCAAGAGAGGTGTTTGAATTCTTCATAACTCCATCCTTAAACCTAAACTTATTTTCTAATTGTGGATGCTCTGATTTTATATAATTTCTAATTTCCTTGAATAAATCTTTATCTTCTACGTATGATAAATCTGAATTTGGGAGAATTGGATTTAAGATTTGATTTTCAATTCCGATGATTCTTCCGTGATTGATTTTTATGTTCATTTTATCTTTTCCTTGTTGGTAGTATTTTATACTACTTTTAAGTTAATAATACTATAAAATTAGAGTTTATAAATGTTTCTATTTTGTTGTTATTATAAAATGACATAATTCAAATCTAAAAATATTACTTCTAGGGATTATATTCAATAACAATATAATCTAATAAGAGTCACCAGCCAAACAAGACTCTGTTATGCCGAGTGACTCTTTTCGTTAATTATGCTTTGTACAGTCAGTCTTTAAATAAGAGTTTATTATGCAGACTGACTGTTTAACAATTGACGACGATTACAGGCATATTTGATGTTTCATTTATCTATCTAATTCATTAACCCCTCTCTTTACAGTATTTAGATCTCTAATTCAGAATTACTTTTCATGTGCAAATAAAGTCTATTGGTTAAAGCTCCAATTTTAGCAATTTGAATCTTCATTAATTCATTATCCTCTCTCAGCAATTGATTATCTCTTTCAGATTTATCTAATCTTTTTTCAATTTCTACTTTAGTAATATCAACCAATAAATCCTCTTCTGAAATTGTGTCTTTCATTCCCAACAATTCAGAATAATAATGAATTTTTTCAGATTTTTTCCATCCAAATCTATATTTCAAAGCAGATTCTGATTTGTATCTTGGAAGCCAATAACAACATGAACAATGCCTAAAATCATACATTGTTAAGTTTGAGTATATCTCTCCAGCAAGGCTTTTTTCATCGCCAAGAACCCGCTTTCCAAGCCTTTTAAAGTATTTATTGACCTCACAAGGAGTAGTTGTAAACAAATGAGATTCATTGCTTAAATTCTTATTTTTAACATATTCTTTTATTAATTGTGGACAAATCATTAATTTTATTCTTCTTCCAAAGGTTTTACTAATTTCGTCTCTAATGTTTAATTCTTTAAAATCATTAAAAAAATCAGAGACCTTAAGATTCATTAATTCTGTGGGTGCTCTTATACCAGAATCAAATAAAAACCAAATTAAAACCCTGTATTCATATTTTGCAGATTCTGCGAGTCTTTTAATCTGAGACTCTGTTAGATAAACCCATTCTGGTTTTTCTCCAGAAGTATCTAAATCAGAGCAAATATCTAAAATCTCTATTCCTAGTTTTTTATTTCTTTTTTGGTGCCAATGCCAGAATGCCTTAAAGTCTTTTGCAAAATCTTTAACTGATTTAAATGTTTTTCCATCTTTTCTTCTAATTTTACCACTTCTCAAATCTTGAAAAAATTCAAACAATTGGGGTTCATTTATACTGGTAATTATGTTCAAATTAAATCCAACTTTAAACCCCTTTGATAAGAAAACTAATCTTTGCCTTAACGTGTTAAGTCTGGAATAACTCCTTGAACCTTTTTTAGAAGAACTTGCAATATTAATCCCATTTTCCATGTCTCTAAGATATTCTTTAATTAAATCAGAATTTTCCTTACTTATCTCAGGAATTGCTAATTCTGTTTTTGTTTTCCAAGATAAATATTTTTCCTTACTCTTATGAGGATCTATCTTCTCCATGTGACAGGACAGTCGCTCTCGATGATTTATAAATCTTGTCGAGATGTAATGCATGCAATGGGGGTGATGGGATTTTTGTATATATTCAAATTTGATACATAAAATTTATAAAAAAATAGACTCTACGGCGTGTATAAACTATTCAAATAGATTAAAACAGCGACATCGCATGAAGATGCCATGAAGCCATAGGCAGCGGTTCGCGCATTTAAAATAAATAAATTTATAAGATTAATAAATCAAAATTTAATATGATATTTTACAACCCTTATCTCAAATTGGAAGAAAACTCTTCTTCAGAGGAAACTTCTGCGACAAGAGACTATAGGAAAGCTTGGCATAACGAAGTTAGAAGAGATGCATATGAAAATACTCTCAAACAAGCAGAACAACTTTTAGAAAGAAGATTAAGGCTAGAAGACTTTGAAGAAAAATACTTTTTATAAAATAGTTTAACAGAAACCTTTTTAATCCCAAAACCTTTTTGTTTTTTACAAAGGGACGCATAGGCTAATGGTAGACCCTCTCGCTTACACCGAGAAGGCGGAGGTCCGATTCCTCCTGCGTCCATCAAGCGAAGTGAGAGGGATGCGGAAAACGAAACAAGGTTTCAGTTCCTGAGTCCATTCATTGCAGAAAAGAGCAGAAAACGAAACAAGGTTTCAGTTCCTGCGTCAATTATTCTTATTTATATTTTTTAAATAATAATCCTTATAAAAGCCCATTTGTAAAAATAAATATGAAAAACAGATTAAATCTTTTAACTATAAGTCCAAACATCATATCTTCGGATAGTGGCTCAAGGATTCAACCAGGGGATTTATCTCAATTTGCTCCCTATGGTAATGGAGTTTATGGTTATGAAAAAAATTCTTTTGAACCTATCAAGGGTGCTCCAGAACAAGAAGCATGCGGGGGGGTCATTTATTTTGGGAATAGTATAAAAGAAGAAAATTTTAAAGGATTTTTAAAAATGATGAACATAAGAGGGGAATCTAAAGATTATGCAGTGTTTATGCAAGAATCTTCTGATCCGTTCAAAGATAGATATTACAAACAAATGAGATTAATTCCTAAATTTGCACTTGAATTTATGTTTAATAAAAATGTAGACACAATGAAAGAGCAAGAACTACCTATGGAAGATGCATTCTTAGAATTTATGAAAGCAGAAGAAGAAAGATGCGGTACATGTTTTTGGGACCCAGTTTTAAGTGGAACTATGGGTGGAGATGGAAATTGGGCAAGAGAAGAATTGAGCTTTGGATTTATGGTTGAAAATGAATATCATGGCATCTCCCGTATTTGGAGTAGAGCCTGGTTGGTTACTAAATAATATTTTTAATAAAATTTTAATTTCTTTTCAATAACAACTTTTATAAATGAATAAGCTTATTTTTAGCTATGGAAGACCCAAATAATTCTATTCCTGAGATGAATTTAGGAAAACCTTACACTAAAAAGCCAACTAGTCCAGAAGAACCTGAACAATCTAAAGAACAATTTGAAAAGACAAAAAAAGAACTAGATAAGATTAAGGAATTTATTAAGAAAAAATATAAGTTTATTCAATCAATAAGTGTTCTGCCCCCACAATCTATTCCAAGATTTATAGAAGAAGAAGAAGTTCCTTCGGATTCAAAAGACAACGTTCATTTATTGCTAATTGCTTCTGATGAAAAAGCAAAAGAATTTCCAAGGATAATGAAAGAAATTGTTGAAGAAATTAAAAGAACTAAAGAAAAAATATGGGTTCAAATAAAATCTCCCGCAGATATCTGGGAAATCTGTATGGACCAAAAGTTTGAATTATCCAGTGCTATTGCAATGAGTTTTCCACTTTATGATAAGGGTTTCCTTGGTGCACTGAGAGTTGCTGAGATTCACAAATCTCTGGTTTTACAAAAATTTGAAAGATATGTTGTAAGTTATGTTTTCGGAGGAAGCTTAGTTAGAGGAGAGGCAACAAAAGATTCCGATGTGGATGTATTTGTAATTATTAATGATACCGATGTTAAAAGAATGCCGAGATTAGAATTAAAAGAAAGATTGAGAGGAATAATCTATCAGTATGTTGCTGAAGCTTCTGCTATTGCAGGAGTTAAGAACAAACTAGAACCTCAAATTTATTTATTGACTGATTTCTGGGAGGCGGTTAAAGATGCTCATCCAGTTATGTTCACATTCATCAGAGATGGTGTTCCAATCTATGATCGAGGAACATTCATGCCATGGAAATCTCTTTTGAGAATGGGTAAACTGAAACCTTCTCCCGAAGCAATTGATATGTTCATGAGCATGGGTGATGGAGTTATTCCTAGAAGTAAAAGAACATTACTTTCTGATATTTTTACAAATATTTTCTGGGGGGTTACAACTCCTGCACAGGCCTTGCTTATGCTGAATGGATGCCCTCCCCCCAATGCAAAAAAAGAACTGGTTAGAGATTTTAAGAGAGAGTTTGTAGACACTAGAATGATTGAGAAAAAATATTTAGACTTCTTAGAAAAAGTTATTGCAACATGGAGAGATTATGAACATGAAAAGATTAAAGAAATTTCTGGAAAAGAAATTGATAAATTATTAGCTGAAACTGAAGAATTTTTAAAAAGGTTAAAAGAACTTAGAAAACAAATTGACAAAATTTCTCAGGAAAAAACAATGGACAGAATCTATTCTGATTTAATGAGCTTACTTAAAATAATGGTGGGAAATAAATCTCAAGCACTTTTAATTGAGGGATTTGAAAAAGAATATGTTAAGAAAGGAAAGTTTACTCCTCAACATTTGAAAATATTAAAGGAAGTATTTGCTGCAAGAGCTGATTTCAAAAAAGGAAAGATGGACTTGCATAAGGTAGATAGAGCTAGAAAAGATGCTGATCTTTTAATTAATGATTTAACAGAATATGCTCAAAGATGCGAACTTGCAACAATTGAGAGAGGAAAAATGAAACTCAAATTCAAGGATAAATCAGTAGATTTATTTAATTGCGACAGTAGAGCTTTTTTCTTTAGCGAAGGAGAAGTAAGGGAAATAGTTGATGGAAAAATAGTTAATTCTAAAATGGAAGAAGTTGAAAAGGCTATGACCAAACAAAGAGGAAAAGCAACTGTTGAAATTGATTCTAAAGTTTTTGAAGTTTTGAAGAAAGAGTTTGGTAATTTTGAGTTGGTTTTCTAATTTTGTATTCTTCTTTAAATCTATTTAACAGATATTCTATTTTTGGTTCAAAATGACTATCCGGAGTCATTAGATGATTACTTGTTAGATTTGGATGAGATTTTAACCAGATATTCTCTACTGGCAAGATTATAATTTTGTTATGAGTCTGAGAAAACTGATCCATGGTTAAATCAATGTATAATTTTAATTCTGAATCATAGGACCAAGCATGATAATCTTGTAAGGGGATATAATACCCTGCAACTTCCTTTAATCCCAATTCTTTTTTTAAAAAACGAGCAGTGTGCTGGCAACGCAATGTTGGAAAATTTTCAAGATTTTTTTCTAAGAAACTTCTTATATTAACTAACTCTTCATAATAAGGAACTTCATTTTCTGCCATTAGGGAGTTTGAAAAGAGGGGTATTTAAATTTTTTCAATTAAAAAGCCATAAAAAGCTTATTTTCTTGGATTTATTATGAAATATTTGTTTATATTAGGAAGAAATCAAGAATTGTCAATTGCCGAGATAAAATCCTATCTTAGAAGAACTGACAATGAGTTTGAAGAAGTTGGTTTAGTTAAAAATGGAATTTTAATTAGTGTTGAAAGAGAACTTGAAAAAAATGAAATTGACTTCCTTGGAGGAACTCTTGCAATAGGACAGGTCATATGTTCTGGTGATGAAACCAGATTTATGAAAGAAGTTGAAAAAACAATGATTTATTCTGGAACAAAAAATAATTTTAATTATACTGTATGGGATTTTTCTGAAAAATTTGAAGATTTTAGAGAATATCTAAAAAAAAGATTTAGAACGGAAAAATTAAAAGCTACATTTAAGGGCCTTAACAATGAAATCCACATGCAAGAAGGAGAAAATGAATTAATTCCTTCATCAAGAACAATCGAAGAAGAATACTTTTTATTTGAAAATAATGAGATAAGCTATTTTGGGAAGATGATTCAAAAATGCGATTATAAAAAATTAGAAGAAAGAGATATGAAAAAGCCAGTTAGAAGAGAATCTCTTGCAATTTCTCCTCGTCTAGCTAAGATTATGGTTAATTTATCTGAAGTTAAAAACAATGGAAGATTATTGGATGCATTCTGCGGAGTTGGAGTTATTTTACAAGAAGCATTGCTCCAGGGAATTGAAGTTACAGGAGTAGATAATGATAAATACGCAATAGAAGGAGCAAAACAAAATTTAAAATGGTTTAATTTTGATGAAAAAAAATATGCTCTTATTAATTATGACTCAACACAGGTAAATCTTGGAAACTTTAATGTTATGGTAAGTGAACCAGATTTGGGAGATATTCTAAAAAAAACTCCTACACGAGATAGAGCTGAAGCTATTTTGAAAGATTTTGAAAAATTGATGGTTCAAGTTATTAACAATGTAAAAAGAAAAGTTTCTGGAAGAATTGTATTTAGTTCTCCTTACATTAGAATCGGTAAAAGAAGAATCTTCTGCGATATTGAAAATATCTGTGCTAGAACAGGATGCGAGATGGTAGAAAAAGAAATCCCCGAGTTTAGAGAAAATCAAATTGTTGGACGAATGATTTTCATTCTAGAAAGAAGAAATTAATTATAAACTGCTTTAAAATTTGCTTTTGTTTTATTAGCGTAAAGTCTAAGTGCTGTTCCACATGAAGTAGAATATGCTGTTTTTGTTTTATTATTCAAATATCTTTTATAGGAATCTTGGGCATGCTTAGGAAGGTGATGTGCAGTTGCAATATAACTCACTAAATCTAACTTTTTGGAAATTCCAGAATTTTCAAAAGTTTTTTTCTGAGAATAGTTTAGCTTATTCACTAGGTTTGCAATATTATTTATTGCAAAAAGATAGGCTGCTTTGTGATGATCATTGCCTTCTAGTAAAGAAACACTTCTTGGAATTTTATTGCTTTCTGGTAACGCTTGGTTAATTATTGAAGCTCCTTCTTTAGTATCAAGTATATCATAAATTGCATAGGAAGTAAATTGATATGGACCAAACGAAGTCATTACATCATGCATTGCAGGAATCATTTCTACATATTCTCTTCCAGCATTTTTTAATAAAAAATCAAGAACATTTTCATTTAAATCTCCCTCGCTGCTCGGCATAATTTCTGTTAATGCATAGCTAATTAAATCTTTTCCATTTAGAGATAAAGCTGCTTTTTTAAGAAGAGATAATTCTGATTTGTTCAAATGCTTTACTTTTGAAACTTCATTCCAGTCAATTGTTTTGTTTATTTCATTTATGCTTTCTTGTGCTTCAGAAACATAACTTTCTAGACTCATTTTTTCAGAGTTATGAATATCATATTCCTTAACTTCTTTGTTGAAAAATTCTCCTGCTACTTTATTTGGGTATTTATTTAATTTCTTTTCCCACATCTCTTTAAGTTCATTTTCAAAATTAATAGTTGCCTTTTTAGAAACTATTCCTTTTATTCCAGTATATTCAGAATATAGGTCTCCAAATATTCTGCCTTCTAAATTCCCAGTAGAATAGGTTCTTGTGTTTGATTCTGCAATAACTTCTGATTTAACGGGTGATTTTTCTCTTAAATTTTCAATAACTTTTGGACCATAGATAAGCCCAGCTAGAGTAATTCCACCTGCAATTAATAGTGAAGCTAAATGTTTTTTTGCCATATTAAATAGGAGTGTTTAGAGTTTATAAGCTTTGTGTTATTTGTCTTTATACAGTAGTTACAATTTACATAATATTCCCTTTTTGGGCCAAGGAAAAATTAATTAAAAGAAAGGGCCCTTGAAAAACAATGAAAAAGAGAATGACCTTTGGGGGCATATTAATGACACTCGCATTAGCCTATGCTTTATTTAATGTGAAGATTAATGGAGCAATAATTGGAACAAACGCCTCTCCTGCATTTATAGAAATTTTCTTCTTGGGAATCTTTATCGCAGGGTTATACTTTGTTGTTTCTAATAGAAGAGAATAGAATTGACTTATTTCCTTGTAAAAGGTAATCTTTATAAACTAATTTTCTTGATAATGAATATGGTTAATGCTAAGGTTATACAATTTCGAAGAGGACGTCATACAATTCATGAGAAACATATGTTAATTGAAATTGAAGGCGTTGATAGCAAAGAGAAAGCATTGAAACAAGTAGGAAAAGAAGTTTCATGGAAATCCCCAGCTGGAAAAATAATCAAAGGAAAGGTTTCTGGTTCTCATGGAAACAAGGGAGTTGTTAAGGCTATTTTTGAAAAAGGTCTTCCAGGTCAGTCTGTTACAACATCGGTGGAGGTAAAATAAATGGGATTGAGAAAAGCAAATGCTTATTCAAAAAGATTAGTTACTCCTTTTACTAGAGTTTCTAAAAAGAAAAATAAATCTTACATAAAAGTTGTTCCTCCTCATAAAATTATCAAATTCGAAATGGGAAACATTCCCGATTATAACTCTGGTAAATTACCTCATATTCTTACAGTTGTTGCTGCAGAAAAATTTCAGCTAAGAAATAATGCTACTGAAGCCTGTAGACAGTATGTAAATAAAAAATTAGAAAAATCCTATCCGGGACAGTATATGTTTAAGATTGTTCCATTCCCACATCACATTCAGAGAGAAAATAAAATGTTGACCGGTGCAGGTGCTGATCGTATGCAGACAGGAATGCAGTTATCTTTTGGTAAGTCTGTTGGAAAATCTGCTATCCTAAAACCAGGAAATCCTATTTTTATTCTAGCTACAGCAAATGAAAAGATTTTATCATATGCAAGAAAACTTCTAAAAGAAGTTGATCCTAAACTTCCAGGAAAAGTTAGACTTGAATATCACAAGATGGAAGCTAGTCCTATTGCTTAAGTTGTCACTCCCTAAAAGACACGACAACCAAAAGATTTAAATACTATTAAAATATAAAATTATTATGGCTGAAAATACATTATCACCAGAAGAGAAGGCTAAAAAAGAAGCTGAACAAAAAGCTTACACTGATAGATTGAATTCTCTAAAATCTTTAATGGTTTATGCTGGAGCACAAAATTTAAGTGGTGCAAAAAACAAATTCGGAGAAATTGGTGCTAAGGCAGGAAGAGCAGGTTACGCTGCATTCATGACAAGCGATACTGCAAACCAATATAGAAAATCTCTTTATACTGAAAAGATGGAAGAAGCTTCTGACTTAGGAACAGTTGCTATGCCGGATTATCCAACAAACTATGAATTAGAAAGAGTAGCAATAAATTTAATTGGAGATGCAAGTATGATGATTTCTCTTGGAGATTTAGAAAAAATTGTAACTGAAAATAAAGATTGCAAATTTAAGGTTCCTGACAAATTCAAAGGATTAACTGTTGCTCAAGTTCAAGAAAAAATACAGAAGAAAGCTGCTGAAGCTAAGAATAAGGGTGAAAAATACAAACCCACTGAAGAAGAAAACGATGCAATGGTAACCTATCAAACTCTTATGGAAGGATATAATTTAGGAGCTGCATTCAAGATGGTTCAAGGAAGTTATATGAATGAAATTAATGCAGTAAGTACAGCCTTAAATGAAAAGTACAAGCCTAAAGCAGAAGAGAATAGAGCCTAAGATTCAAAATTCTAAAAATGAAAAGTTATATTATTAATTCTAAACAAGATCTATACAATATTGGACTGAAGTCTCAGCTTGGACCAGTTTTAATTCAAGGAAGACTTGAAACTGTTTTTGATGCAAGGGAACATGTTGTTAACACAGTGCAAAGAATTGACAAAGAAAAGCTTAAAATGAAAAAATACACTCTTGAAAATATGACTACTCTTAATGACTTTAGCGAGAGAGAAATGACTTTTCAAGACCCAATGTTTCAAAGATTAAGTGCAAAATTATTTGTAATTGATCCAGATTTTTAAGCAATTCCAAGATTATCTTTAACTAGAGAAATCATTACTTTCATAAATTCTTCAGCTCTCAAATGCCATTCATCAATTTCTATTCCCTTCAAATCTTTTATTTGATTATGCTCAATTTTTTTATGTAATTCTTGGATATCTCTATACCATAGAGCATACTTTGTTTTTAGTTTTCCAGAATCTACAAAAGCTGTTTTCAAATCTCCGGTAATATATTCTGGAGAAGGCGGAAAATGATTTGCTGCCATTAGTGCTGCTTGAGAAGATTCTACCATCGACCAATATATTCCTTCAATTGTTTTAAGTTCATAGGCTCTACTTCTAGCAAGATGAGTTGGAGCTCTTTGAATACAAGTATAGATTGCTTCGGGTGTTCCTTTGATTTTTCCTTGAGCTAATAAATATTTTAGAGGTTCAAAAAATCCTCCATTGTCCAAGATTGGTTCTCCAGATCTTAGAATATTAAGAACAACGGGATCTCCCTTTAACAAATCCTGCCACCAGGTACTTAATTTTGTTGTATTAATGTGCAAACTTGCCCTATAAGGATTTTCTAAAATTAATTTATCTAATTCTTCTCTATACCAAGCAATTAATTCTTGATCCCAATTAAGAGAAACATCATCAATAATTATAATTATATCAATATCCGAACCAAGGGAGATTCTTTTTTTGGCTAAAGAGCCGAAGAGAACAACTGATTTTATAATTTTATTAAATTTCTGATAAGCCTTAACTGCAAAGTCCATCGCTATTTCACTTTCTGTTTTAAGATTTAATGTTGGAATTTTATCTTTTGGAGAGTCTTCCTTCTGTTCAGGAATTTTTTTAGAATCTGTTTTCTGCACCATCTTTCTATTTTTAAAGGGGATTTTAGTTTTTAAATATTCTTAAAATCCACCGCCACCCATTCTCCCCCCACTTCCCTGTTGTGCAGAACCTCCGAGTTCCTGAGGAAGCCTAGAAAACCCTGCTCCAAAAGTTTCGTAGTTTATTGAAGGAAGCATCATACCATAGCCTGCATTATAATTTTGAATAAATCCTGTTCTTTGACTCCAATAGGGTCCTGCACCAGTATCATAAATTGGTGAACCTGCAGCCTCGAGAATTTGTGCAAATGGATTTGTTTTGAAATGCTCAAACCATCCCCCCACTTCATTTATCTTTCTTGTTTTAACTCCTTGTTTTTCAAATTCTTCCATAATTTCTTTTACAGGAACATTTCCCATTCCAATCGGCAGATGAGAATCAGAATAACCAAAATTATCTGTCAGATGCACATGCTTAACATGTTTTGCAATCTCTGATGCTTCCTTTCTAATATCCTCATCAGTAAACCCATATTTTTTATTAATATTAATATGCCCTACATCAAATGTAGCACCAATTAGCTTTCTTGCAACCTTATCTGCTTGCGATTCAGACATGTGTTCTTTATCAATTAATTTTTTCTTAAATTCTCCTTGACTTGTTTCAACTAATTTCTTTAGGTCTCCTGCCTGAGAAAAAGCCATTCCCGCTGGGAGATGTTCAATGCTAATTATTGGAGCAACCTTTCCCTTTTTTTCATAGGTTTCATAGGTATGCATTGCAACATTGGCAAAAGTTTCGGATGCTTTTTCAATTGCAAAATCTTCTACTCTTTCATAGAGAATTGGTCTAAAATTATCTCGCAATACTTCTGCAAATCCTTGAAGAGAATTTGCTTGATGAGTAAGATTCATCTGAGCTTCTTGAATATTTCTAAGTTCTTCTTGAGTAGGTTGTTTTTTTTCTGATCTTAAACGATTAATGTCCACTCCGCCCCATAATTGTTTTGCATATCCTTCGGAGACTTTAGCCAATTGCTTTTTTTCTTCTTCATTGGAATATTTATATGCTTTATTGAATGCTCCATTCAAGGCCATTTGTGCATTTTTTAAATGGGCTGCTGCAAGATCCACATTAAGAACAAGATTTCTCTGTTCGGGAGATAACTGGGCTGCATAATTTGGATCTTCTTTTGCATGTTGATAGACTATAAATTCAGAAGGAGGAACATTTGAAAGCAATCTACTTGCATTTTCTTTGTGAAAAACAACCTTATCAATTTCATTGTCCCAGTCGGATGCATTAAGAGTATTAATGTGCGACTCTGGAGACATTGTTATTGGTTTTGCACCAGATTCTGCATAATATTTTGTTTCCTTCCTTACTGGAAGCATCTGACCCGTTTCACGATTTACCACAACAAGCTGTTCTGGAACCTTTATTCTTTTACCAGTAATTGGATCTTTTTCAAAAGTATAGGTTGAGCCTGCATAGGCAGAGGAGTGAATTGTAACCGGAATATTATTTTTGTCGTCGAGAAGTGCAGCCTTATCCATAATATCCATCAACTGATGCTCTGCAGATTTTTGGTTTGATTCTTCCCACCCCTGTTGTCCAAAACCAGCAGGTTCCACCATCGGAGCATGCATAGAAATTTTTGCTTCGGCAAGTTTTGCTTTCCTTCTCATTTCCTCAAAATGCTGTTTTGGAATTTGATCAAATGTTTCTGGACTTAGAACTCCAATTTCAACAGGCACAATTCCAGAATTAAGTGCTTGACTCAACATAGCTATTTGATTAGCAGTTCTTGGATCAACTGCAATACCAAGTTCACTTGCTTTCATTTGATATCCTACCTGGGGGATATCTCTGCTTGGTTTAAATTTGTAAGCAGGTTCGCTGTAAAAACTAGATGTATAATAATCTCCTTTTGCCATGGATTATGAATGAAAATATTATTTATTAATTTATCTTAATCTTTGGTTTGTATTCTTTTGTCGGATCCTTTGTTTCTCGGAATAAATATTGATCCTCTAGATTACTTTTTTCTTTAGCTCCAAAAGTTGTTGTTCCAAAATTTTCTTTTGTAAAAGATTTTGATTCAGATTTAAAAATATCCGATTCAGATTGAAATCTATCTTCTTCCATATCTCTAATAAACTTATCCTGCCTTTCTAGGGATATAACATTTCCTGGTTCTCCAGAATATTTTGAAACATCGTTGGGAATATAAACATTATAAACTATTTCTTTTTTTTCTTCTCTTATTGGAGCCTCTTTTAATTCTTCTTCTAAATTTGCCTGGGGGGCAATATCTCTTTTTTCTAGTGCAACCTGAGTTTTAGAAGAAAGGAATCTTCCAAGAGTAGTTGGATTAATTCCTCTGGATTTTGATGCAAACAATTCTTCAAGCTCTTCTTTTCTTAATTTTTTTAATTTTTCTTTTTCTTGTTCA
>CAIKWG010000015.1 GCA_903831045.1 uncultured archaeon
CAGTTAATTTTTTTAGACCTTTTTCATCTCGTTTATTTAGTGTAATATCTCTATCTCCATATAATACACAAAATTTATAATTGTTTTTACCTATATTAAATTGTTTACCATCATTTAAAACAACTTTTACGTGAGATTTTTTATAGTCTATGACAGTAGCACCTTCCTCTATTCGTTGTTTAGTTATTGGGGCTGTACGTGTACCTTTGATTTCTAACCATTCAACACAGACGTTTTCATAAACAAACAGGTCACATTCAATATTTTTGTTTCTCCATTGTTTAAGGACTATAGGAAATGATGTTTGGTTAGTATTAGAATTATCTCCATCTATCCATCTTTTGATTGCTCGTAAGTCGTAATGTTTAATTCTAAGATATAAACCTGTATGGTGATGCCAGTTTTTTTCAGCAAATTCACAACAATCTTTTATGAATTTACTTGGTAAGTTGAGTTTTCTAGCTACTTCAGAAACAGGAAAGTGACCTCGTGCTTCTGCTAGTACAGCATTACCGCTCTTTATTTTTTTTACATAGCCTAACACGTTTTATACTCCTCACTTATAATTTTAGATAATTTGTAATTGATTCTATGTTACCAGCTAAGTAGTTTACTTTATTACAATCATGACAGCGAATTTGGTAAACATCTGGTTGTTCATTAATAGTTTTAATGTTTTTAGCTGTTATTGAGTTTAATGCTATTCCTTTAATAACTTGAAGAGTTAGTGCTCTGTTGCTGTGGCAGTAAGAGCAATCTAAATTAAGTTTGTTCATAAGTAGGTCCCTTAAATCTATGAGTCTTTTATGAGTTAATGAGCTTTCGGTAAGCCCATCTCCAAGCTCTTTCAAAACCTCTTTTACCTCTATAAAGCTTACTGGTCTTGAATATAGCTACATTGTTTTTATCACATTTTGTAAAGTTAGCTAGATATCTTTGTCCTTCTGAATGAGACATGACTCTAGATTGAAGATGTTTACTAAAAATATCCATGTGGATTACACTATCAACTGGTTGACTTATAAAGACTTCCATTTTTCTCTCCTGTTTTAGATTTAAAAAGATAAGACTACAAGTTTTCTATTTATTATCTCGATAGCTTTAAGAAGACCTTCACTTTGTCCTTCAAAGAATTTTTTGTTTTCAGGATATGTCATCATTTGTATAACTTCTTCATTTATCTTTTTATAAGATAGAAGGTTGTTAATGATGTCTTCTATAATTACTTTAATATCTTCTTCCATTATTTTTTCTCCTCTAATTTAAATCTAGATATTTTGTTTACTCCATTTTTAAATGCTGTTATTGGGTCTGGTTTGTCTAAATAAACACAATAATGACTACCATTGCCAACAGTGTGAACTTTTCCTAGTTGAGATTTGGTTATACCTTCTTTTTCTGGGTCAATTACTAGGTCCATTGTCCACCTACCAACCCAGATTCTACTTTCTAATATTTCGTAAATTGGCATCTTCTTATCCTTTCTTTATTATTTTAACAAAGTTCATTACTTTTTTCAA